>NZ_JAQNCS010000013.1:0-69072 GCF_049472655.1 Deferribacter abyssi | reverse complement strand
GGGAAGTGCTGGACCAAAAGCTTTTAGTGTTTTAAAAGCAAACAATGTAAAGATTTTTAAAGGGTATGCGGATTTAAGTGTAAAAGAAAATATCGAGAGTTTTAATAACGATGAGTTAGAAGAAATACAAAATGCTGGTAAACCACACATATAAACATTTAGGAGGATACTATGAAAATAGCAATACCTTTAACTGAAGATAATAGGATTAGTGAGCATTTTGGTCATGCTTCAAAATTTTTTATTGCAACCGTTGAAAGTAAAAATATTATTGAATCAAATTATTATGTAGCTCCTGCACATCAGCTTGGTTCGTACCCAATGTGGCTTATTTCACAAGGGGTAGGTGTTTTGTTGTGTAAAGGTATAGGGCATAAGGCTGTTGAGCTGCTTGATAGTAAAGGTATAACAGTTTTTCCCAATGTACCTGGTTACAATCCTACTGAAGCAATCGAAAAATATTTAAAAAATGAACTAACCAAAGTTGACGAGTTTTGTTCTGGAGGAAATAGTTGTCATTAAGGATGTTTTCTCCTTTTTATGATTGTTTGATATTTTGATTTATCCAAGTTTATAATAACATGTTTTATTCAAAGATACCTTGACACATAACAATCATAATACATTTAGTGTATCACGTTTACGTGTTAGATTGTTATGTATCATGTGTTACTTTATTTAGTTACTCTTAGCGATAGTAAGGCAATCTACAAAATTGTTTTTCAGTATAAACTGCAATAGCGTTCTACAAAAAATTGGCATAAATTTTGATTGTTTTTTAGTGTAGATGGAGGTGAAAATGAATATTTTTAGTGTTGCACAGATTGATAAACTTGGATTTGCATTGGATGTAACCTCTTATAAAAATAAGATAATTGCTGAAAATATTGCAAATGTGGATACTCCCTTTTATAAGGCAAAAAAACTTGATTTTAATGAAGTTATGAAAAATGCTTTTGATAACAGGAAAAAAATTCCTCTATACATTACAGATCCAAAACATATAACAGGAAAAAATAATATTATATCTCCTGCTGCTTTTGTTAAATATCAAAATAATATGTCTGTAAGAAATGATGGTAATGATGTAAATCTTGATTATGAAATGAGTGAAATGGCATCTAATGGTATTCTGTTTAATATGCTATCTCAAATTACAGGATATGAATTTACAAGACTGAAAAGTGCAATTCAGGGTCGATAGGAGGAGTTATGAGCTTTTTTGATGTTTTAAAAATATCAGCAACAGGTTTATCTGCACAAAGAATAAGAATAAATGTGATTTCATCAAATCTTGCAAATGCTAATACGACAAGGACAAAAGAAGGTGGCCCATATAAGAGAAAAGATATTGTGTTTAGAGAGATTTTAAATGGGGAACTTGCTGGTGGTGTAAAAGTTGAAAAAGTTATAGAAGATGAAAAACCTCCAGTTTTGAAATATGATCCGGGGCACCCAGATGCCAATGAAGAAGGATATGTAGCATATCCTAATATAAATCCAATAGAGGAGATGGTGAATATGTTGGAAGCTTCAAGAAGTTATGAAGCGAATGTAACAGTTTTAAATACGGCAAAACAACTTGCATTAAAAGCTCTTGAAATTGGAAGAGCTTAAGCTTAAATGATATACTAGTTTTATACATTAAATATATAAAATGAGGGTGACAATAGTTAGTGTTACAAGTATTAATAATTTATATTGATAGATGGGATAAAAAATGTATACTAAATTAAAGAGGGTAATATGTCTGAAATTAATAAGATTAATTTTCTATTACCAAATAAACTAGATACTGGACAAAAGGCTGAAAAAGAAAATAATACTGATTCTATTGACTTTGCTGATCTTCTGAAAAAAGCCATCAAAGATGTAAATGATGCTCAGCTAGAAGCTGATGAAGCAGTTAAGAAGGTGTTAAATGGTGAAACAAAAGATATACATCAGACAATGATTGCTTTGCAAAAAGCTGATGTATCATTAAAACTGATGCTGGAAGTAAGGAATAAATTGTTGGAGGCTTATCAAGAAATAATGAGAACTCAGGTATAATATGGCATTGAAAGATTTTATAATTCAGTTTAAAAATGTATTTAATAAGTTGAGTCTTGTTCAAAAAATTTCTATTATTTCTGCCGCTGTAGCTGTTTTTTTATCCATTGTTGTATTGATAATTTGGGCTAATAAACCAGTTTACAAGACTCTTTATGCGAATTTATCTACAGATGATGCATCTAGGATTGTGGAGATTTTAAAAGGGAAAAAAATTCCGTATGAATTAAAAAATAGTGGGAAAACTATACTTGTGCCTGAAAAACAAGTTTACGAGATAAGGTTAGATCTTGCACAAAAAGGGATACCCACTGGAGGTGGTGCTGGATTTGAACTTTTTGACAAGTCTTCATTTGGTGTTTCAGAATTTGCCCAGAATGTGAATTACCAACGTGCCCTTCAAGGAGAATTAGCAAGGACGATCAAAAGCCTTGATGAGGTGGAAGACGCAAGGGTCCATCTAACATTGCCGAAAGAAAGAATTTTCGTGACAGAGGAGAGTGAACCTAAAGCTACAGTAGTATTAAAATTTAAAAATGGTGCAAAAATAAGTAGAGAGAATATTAAAGCTATAGCTTCCCTTGTGTCAGGTGCTGTTAAAGGTTTAACACCTGAAAACGTACAGATTATAGATTCTAAAGGGAGATTGTTAAGCGATTTTTTATCTAAAGAAAATGCTCCGCTTTTGATGACTCAGACACAACTTGAATATCAAAAGAATATTGAGAAGAATCTTGAAGCAAAAATAAATGCTATTTTGACAAGGGTACTTGGTCCTGATAATGCTGTAGCTAAGGTGACGGCTGAAATAGATTTTACTAAGAAAGTGATTTCAAAAGAGGAGTATGATCCGAATCCAGTATTGAGATCTCAGCAGACTATTGAAGTTGAAAGTAAAAATACCCCAAATACGCCAGGTGGAGTTCCAGGTGTTACATCAAATTTAGCAGAACCAAATCCAACGCCAACAGGTACTAATTCTGAATATAACAAGGCAGAAACAACTCAAAATTTTGAAGTTGGTAAAACTATAACAAAAGAAGAAAAAGCTACCGGTGAGATAAAAAAAATTACAGTAGCTGTGTTACTCAACGATAAAAAGGTGTTGAAAAAAAATGGAGATAAAACTGAGATTGAATATGTACAATGGAAACCTGATGAAATTGAAAAAATTAAAAGATTAGTTGCTTCTGCTGCAGGTATAGATGAGCAAAGAGGGGATAAAATAGAGGTAACAAATATATCTTTTGATACTACAAGTGATATGTTGGAAGCATCTTTTTATAAAAAACAAGAAAAAATGAATATGATTTTTACAATTGCAAAATATGCTTTTGCTCTTGTGATTGTTATATTGTTTTATTTCCTTGTGATCAGGCCAATTATGAAAAGACTTGAGCATGTTAGAGAAACTGAAGAAGGAACTTTTGTTGCGGCAGGTGTAGGAGGTGGAAAAGGAGAATCCTTTGATATTACATTAGGTGATGAGATAAAATTTCCAAAGACTATTGAAGAACTTGAGAAAGAAATTGAAAATGAGTTGGAAGAGAGTGCACCTGTGGATGTGGATACTGTAAAAACAAAAGTTATGATTAAAAAGTTGGAAGAAGCTGCTAATGAAGATCCTGAAGTGCTTGCAAATCTTATAAAGGTTTGGATTAAAGAGGGAGTATAATGTCAGAAGAAAAACAGCAATTGTCGGGTATAAAAAAAGCTGCAATTTTGTTAATAACGCTAGGTGAAGAGGTCTCATCGAAAATTTTGGCTGAGCTTGAGGATGATGAGGTTCAGGAAATTTCAAAAGAAATTGCTCTTACTAAGATTGTTGATCCTAATATAGCGGATGACGTAGTTGAAGAATTTTATAATATGTATTTAGCTAAAAAGTTTATTTCTAAGGGTGGGCTGGATTATGCTAAGTCTGTTTTGACCAAATCACTAGGACCTGAAAGAGCTAGAAAAATCATTGATAGATTAACGAAGCTTCTTGAACAGTCTACAGGTTTTGAGTTTCTTACCAAGATAGATCCAAAACAGCTTGCTAAGTTTATACAGAACGAGCATCCACAAACAATTGCTTTAATTTTAGCACATCTTGATCCTTCTCAAGCTGCTGAGGCTTTAAGTGAGTTGCCCGAAGATTTAAAAGCTGATGTGGCTCTTAGAATTGCAAATTTGCAAGATATTTCTCCTTCAGTAATTAAAACACTTTCTAAGACTTTGGAGGAGCGTTTTGAGTCCATTAGTTCTTATAAAGTAGATGTGGGTGGTGTTAAATCTGTAGCAGAGATTTTAAATAGGATGGACAGATCTACTGCAAAAATTACTCTTGAGCGGTTAGAAAAAGATGCACCAGAACTTGTTTCGCAGATTAGAGATATGATGTTTACTTTTGACGATATAAGAAGATTAGATAATACTGCTATTCAAGAAATCTTAAAACGTGCGGATAAAAATACATTAACATTAGCTTTAAAAGGTGCTGATGAAGAGCTTCAAAATAAATTTTTCTCAAACATGTCAAAAAGAGCTGTGGAGACGATGAAAGAAGAAATGGATTATATGGGACCTGTGAAGCTTAAGGAAGTTGAAAAAGCTCAACATGAGATTGTACAAATTGTGAGAGAGCTTGACGAAGAAGGGGTTATTAGTATTTCTGGTGGAGAAGAAGAACAGTATGTTTAGTCTTTAACGAGTAATTAATCATGGGAAGAAAGATTATAAAAGCTGAGGAATCTTATAAAATTGAAAATTTTGAATTTAAGATTTTCCATGCGGGGAAGCGTGGTATTTCACAGTTTGTGTTTAAAAATTTTGATAATAATGAAGAAGCTTTAAGTCAAGGTGAAGAAAAGTCACAAAAAACACAAAAACCAGAAAAAGATAGCTTGTTACAGAAAAAGGAAAAACGTTGTGAAGATCAGCAAGTTAAGTCTATAGACATTGAAAGGATTAAATTAGAAGCTAGAGATGAAGGGTATAAGGATGGATATGAAAAGGGGTTGCAGGAGGGGTTGAAGAGAGCTGAAGAATTTAAAAAAGAATATGAAGCAAAGAAAGAAGACTATTTGCGTATTTTAAGAGATGGGGTTAGCAAAGCAGTTTCGAGCTTGGAAGAAATAAAAAAAATGGTGAGCACATTGGATGAAGATCTCCCACAGTTAGTGCTTGGATATGTAAAAGAGTTAGTAGGTTATGAGAGAAAAATAAATGATAAAATGATACTCTCGGTTTTCAAGAAACATATTGATAAAATAAAAAATGTTGTTGATGCAGTAATATATGTAAACCCAAAGGATTTGGATATAATTAAAGCTGAATTTCCTGACTATAATTTTCAGCCCAATGATGAAGTTGTACCAGGAGGATTTAAAATTAAAACGAATATTGGTGAATTTGATTTTACTGTGGAAACGATTTTGAAAAATTTTGAAAAGACTTTAAATGAAGAAATTGAAACTTCTTAAAAATTTAAAAATCGAGGACTCCGTAATAATCTCCGGTAGGGTTACCAAAATAGTGGGGTTGACTATTGAAGCAGATGGTCCACTTCTTAGTATTGGTACACGCTGTGAAATTGAGAATGTAAATGGTAAAAATATATTAGCAGAGATAATAGGGTTTAAGGATGATAGAGTGATTCTTATGCCTTATGCCGAAAGTGATGGGATTGCTCCAGGAAGTGTTGTGAGAAATGTGGCTTATGGTAATGTGGTTAAGGTCAGTAATGAATTACTTGGTAGAGTATTAGATGGGCTTGGTAAACCGCTTGATGGTAAGGGTAGTATAAATGAATTTAAACTTTTTAATATTTATCGTGATCCTCCAAAACCTCTTGAAAGGGAAATTATTAAGGAAAAAATTCAGACAGGTGTTAAAGCCATAGATGCTCTGTTAACAGTTGGTAAAGGGCAAAGGGTTGGTATTTTTGCGGGCAGTGGTGTAGGTAAAAGTGTTTTATTAGGTATGATAGCAAGAAACAGCAGTGCTGATGTGAATGTTATTGCATTAATAGGCGAAAGAGGTAGAGAGGTTAGAGAGTTTATCGAGCGGGATCTTGGTGAAGAGGGGTTAAAAAAATCTGTTGTTATTGTGGCTACGAGTGATCAGTCCCCTTTGATTAGAAAAATGGGTGCTTTTGTGGCTACCACTATTGCAGAATTTTTTAGAGCTCAAGGTTTGGATGTTATGTTTATGATGGATTCCGTAACGAGATTTGCAATGGCTCAAAGGGAAATAGGGTTAACTGTGGGAGAGCCTCCCACTACCAAGGGTTATACTCCATCTGTTTTTGCACTATTACCTAAACTTTTAGAGCGAGCTGGGACGAAAAAAGGAGAAGGAACAATTACTGGGCTGTATACTGTTTTAGTAGAAGGAGATGATATGAATGATCCAATAGCTGATTCTGTTCGTTCGATAATAGATGGTCATATTGTATTGGACAGGAATTTAGCTGCAAAAAATCATTTTCCAGCCATTGATGTCATGATGAGTGCCAGTAGATTGATGAAAGAGATTGTTGAGAAGAAGCATTTTGAGGCTGCAGGTAAATTGAGAGATTTAATAGCTACATACAGAGAAGCAGAAGATTTGATAAATATTGGTGCTTATGTAAAAGGAAGTAATAAAAAGATTGATGAGGCAATTTTAAAAATAGATGCAATAAACAATTTTTTAAAGCAGGGGATTGATGAAGTTGCAAATTTTGAAGAAACTTTAATACAACTTTATAAATTAGTGGGATTGTAAATGAATAAATATCCCCTGTTATCAGTAATGTTTTTTAAATGTTGTTATTATGTTGTACGGAAGATTGTATGAAAAGTGCTTTTCCACTTCAAAAAGTTTTAGAACATAGGAAGAGAATATATGAGATTAAATTGCAAGAGCTTGAAAGGTTAAGAAGTGAGTTAAGCAACTTGGAAAACGAGAGAAAGTTGCTTGTGGCGGAATATGAAAGATTAAATCAAGAAATTATGTCTTTAGACAATGAAATGATATTGATGAAACCTTTGTACGATAAATATAAGGATAGAGTGAAAAAAGCTATAGAAAATGTGGAAGATAGGATTGCTAAAAAGAGAATCGAAATTGAGGGTAAGAAAAAAGAAGTGGTTGATGCATTGAACGATAAAAAAATAATGGAAAAGTTGAAAGAAAAACATATAATCGATTATAGAGAATTTTTAAAAAAAGAGGAGTTGAAACTGATTGATGAATTGGTTATTACGAGGTTTAATAGGTAATTTAGTTGCATTATATATTGTTTTTGTTTTTTGTGCTAATTTGATAGCAGCAGATAAAATTACAGATTTAGATAGAATTTCTAGAAATTTGAAAAAGAAGGAAGAAGAGTTACTTAAAAAAGAAGCTGCTCTTAAAAAAAAGGAAGAAGAATTACGTTTGTTAGAAAAGATTTTGAGTGAAAAAGAGAAAGAAATTGATGCAAAATTAAATAAATTAATAAAGCTTTATGAAGATATTAAGAAAATACAGGATGAGGATTTAGATAAGTTAGCTAAATATTATGCTTCGACTAATCCGAAATCAGCAGCTAAGATTATTTCAAAAATGGAATTGAAGAAAGCAGTTCAACTTTTTAAAAGAATGAGCCCTATGGCTGCAGGTGGTATTTTGAGTCAGTTAGGAAAAATTGACCCTGTAAAAGCATCAAAAATTAGTGAAGCTATGACACCTAAAGATATTAATTTTGGAGAAATAAAATGAAATCTTCAGTAATGATGCCTCATATTGTTAGGTTTTTATCAGATTTTTTTTCTAATGATTTTAGTGATATTGAAACCTATTCTTTGGAACGCAAGATTCCTGCTTCTAACAAATGTGTGGTAGAGTTTTTGAGATTTATGGTTAATCTTAAAAAACCAAAGAATATATTAGAAATTGGAGCGGGTGTAGGTTTTTCCACGGCTTATCTTGCCTCTAATGGGGCTAGAGTTACGGCTATAGATTACAATAAGGAAAGAATAGATGAAGCAAAAAAGTTTTTAAAATGCTTTAACAATGTAGAACTTGTTTTTGACAACGCAAGGAATTTTCTCAAGAATTGTAATGAGAAGTTTGACTTTGTTTTTGTGGATGCAGTGAAAAGAGATTATTTAGAAATCTTTTATTTACTTGAATCTTGCTTGGAGAATGGAAGTTTTGTTGTTTTTGATGATGTTTTAATGTATGGACTTGTGGCTGATGTAACATCTGAAATACCTGAAAAGTATAAAAAATCCACAGAATTGCTAAATGAGTTTATAAAAGAAATGTACGATAGATTTGATAATAATGTTTATTTACTTCCAATTGGTAACGGGGTGTTGTTATTAAATTATGAGTGTTGAATTATTAAGTCCTGCAGGGAATTTTCAAAAGCTTAAATCAGCCGTCGATTTTGGAGCTGATGCTGTATATTTGGCTGGGAAGAATTTTGGTCTTAGGGCTCAAGCTGGTAATTTTTCTCTTGAAGAAATGGATAGAGCTATTAAATACCTACATTCTAGAGGTAAAAAAGGGTATGTTACGGTTAATATTTATGCGAGAAACTACGATTTTAAAGATTTAAAAAAATATCTTCACGAGTTAAAAGAGATCAATCCTGATGGGATTATTATAAGCGATATGGGAGTTTTTAAGCTTATCAAAGATGAAAAAATAGATATTCCTGTCCATATTAGTACACAGGCAAATACCACCAATTATTATGCCATAAATATGTGGAAAGAACTTGGTGTGAAAAGGGTGGTGCTTGCTAGGGAGCTTTCTAAAAATGAAATAAAGGAAATATGTGAAAATACTGATATTGAGATAGAGGTGTTTGTTCATGGTGCTATGTGTATATCACATTCTGGACGATGTGTTTTGAGCAATTATATGACTAAAAGGGATGCTAATCGTGGTGAGTGTACACATCCTTGTCGTTGGAACTATTACCTTTTGGAAGAGAGTAGACCTGGAGAGTATTTTCCGATTTTTGAGGATAGTAGAGGGACTTATATTTACAACTCGAAAGATTTGTGCTTATTGAGATATATTGATGAGCTGATTGAGATGGGTGTTAAAAGCCTTAAGATCGAAGGTAGGATGAAAAGTATAATGTATGTGTCTGTTGTAACAGGTGTTTATAGAAAAGTTATTGATGACTTGATTGAAGGGAAAACACCAGATTATGAATATCTACAAAACTTACTCAACTCTGTAAGTAATAGAGAATATACAACTGGTTTTTATGCAGGTTTTGCTGATGAAACATCTATGAATTATAAAACATCAAGTTATGTAAGAAATACCGACTTTTTAGGTGTTGTAAAAGAAAATAATAATGGAAAAATAGTATTTGAGTGTAAAGGAAAGATTTATAGTGGCGAGACATTACATATTCTTGATAAGAGTTTGCTTGAACATAAAGTTGTTTTTGATAGAATTTTGGATTTAAATGGTAAAAGAGTTGATTTTACGAAACCGAATAGAGATTATATTTTGGATTGTGGATTAAATTTTCAAAAAGGTTCTTTAATCAGAAGATATAAAGAATAACAAAATGTTATAAGCTGATTTATTTGCATTATTACTAACATGCGAAAAATATGTTGACTATTATTGCAAAGATTATTGAAAAGATTTAAGATGTAAGAGATTAAGATATTAGATTTCATGAAGTTTGTATTGTGACAAAAAGTGGTATTTGGTTGTGAAATATGGATGAAAAGTTATTGAAAGAATATCGTAAACTTGTAGATGAAATAAATTATCATGATTATAGGTATTATGTTTTAAATGATCCTGTGATTTCTGATTATGAGTACGATTTACTTTATAAAAAATTGAAAGATATTGAAGAAAAATATCCAGAGATTATTGCTCCTGACTCTCCTTTACAGCGTGTTGGTTATGCTCCAATAGACAGTATAAAAAGTGTTGCCCATGAAATTAGAATGTTTTCATTGGATAATACTTATAATGAAAGCGAATTGAAAGATTTTATAAATAGAATTTATAAAAATGCTGATGAAAACGTAACATTTGTGGTAGAGCCAAAAATAGATGGAGCTGCAATTTCTCTTGTTTATGAAAATGGTTTTTTGAAGCTTGGAGTCACAAGAGGAGACGGTGTTGTTGGAGAGGATGTCACTCATAATATTAAAACTGTCAAAACAATTCCATTGAAAATCAAGTATAAGGAGAAGCTGGTAGTTCGTGGAGAGGTATTTTTACCTAAAAGTGAGTTTATAAAAATAAATAATGAGAGGTTGAACCAGGGGTTGGAACCTTTTGCTAATCCAAGAAATGCTGCTGCTGGAACTCTTAAATTATTAGATTCGAGGATAGCTGCGAAAAGAGGTTTAGATATATATATTTATGCATTAGATATTGGGAGGAAACATGATAATCATTATGAGGATATGCTTTATCTGAAAGAAATTGGATTTAAAGTAAATGAACATATTAAAAATGTTAAAAGTTTTGATGCAATAATTGAGCATATTGATTATCTAGGAAACTTGAGAGATAGCTTAGATTATGAAATTGATGGAGCTGTTATTAAAGTAAATGAATATAAAATTCAGGAAAAGCTTGGGGAAACAATAAAATATCCGAGATGGGCGATAGCATATAAATATCCAGCTGAGATGAAGACAACAATTTTAAAAGATGTTATATTTCAAGTAGGAAGAACAGGTATTATAACACCAGTGGCGATACTTGAGCCTGTTAGAATTTCTGGTTCAACAGTTTCAAGAGCAACCCTTCATAATGAGGATGAGATAAGGCGTCTTGATGTAAAAATTAACGATACAGTTTTTGTTGAGAAAAGTGGGGAGATAATTCCTAAAATTGTTAAAGTAGTAAAAGAGAATCGGACTGGTCAAGAGACAGACATTATTTTCCCTAAGAATTGTCCAGTATGTAAGGGAGTTGTTATTAAAGAAAATGCTTATTATCTTTGTTTAAATCCTGATTGCCCGGCAAAATTGAAGGCTTCTATTGTACATTTTGCGTCAAGAGATGCAATGGATATTAGAGGATTAGGTGAGAAAGTTGTAAATAAGTTTGTAGAATTAGGCTTTTTAAAATCTGTTGGGGATATTTATACACTAGATTATGAAGAGATTGCTACGATTGAAGGTTTTGGTAAGAAATCGGCAGAGAACTTGAAAAATAGTGTAGAGGAGAGTAAAAAGCGACCTTTTGACAGGGTATTATATGCTCTTGGGATTAGACATGTGGGTATGAAAACTGCAAAGATTTTGGCTGAATATTTTAAAAATATTGATAATTTGATAAATGCGAAATTAGAAGATTTAATATCTATTGATGAAATTGGGGATGTTATAGCAAAATCAATATATCACACAGTTCGAAATGAAAAATTTATAAATTTGATCTATAGATTGAAAAGTTATGGTTTAAAGTTTAATTTAGATGAATCAGAAGAAAAACATGAACTTTTATCTGGGAAGAAGTTTGTTATTACTGGAGTTTTGAGTAAACCTAGAGGATATTTTGTTAAATTAATAGAGGAATTAGGTGGAGAAGTTCTAAATTCAGTCTCAAAAAAAATAGATTTTCTTTTAGTGGGTGAAAAACCAGGCAGCAAACTTGATAAAGCAAAAAGTTTGGGTGTAAAGATCATAAACGAAGATGAGTTTAATAAACTAGTTGGTAGGTAATATGAAAAATATCGATGTTTTTATAGGAAAGAGTAATGATAATGTAAAAAGAATTTTTATTATTTCTGATGGTACAGGGCAAAGTGCAATAAACCTGATGAGAGCTTGTTTAATTCAATTTGAGGAACACAATATAAGGTTTACCATTTATCCTAAGGTAAATACAATTGAACAGATAGACAAAGTATTAAAAAGTGCTAAAGAACATAAAGGGTTTGTTGCCTTTACTCTTGTAAAAAAAGAATTAAGAAAATATATGCATGAGCTTTGTCATAAGTATGATATTATGCATTTTGATATATTAGGGCCTCCAGTAGAAAAACTTTCTAGGTTTTTGAATGCAAAACCGCTAGAGAATCCAAACCTTTTAAGACGGGTAGACGATAAATATTTTAAAAGAATCGAAGCTATTGAGTTTACTATTAATCATGATGATGGTAAAAATTTAAAAGGCTTAGATGATGCTGATATTGTTATTTTGGGACTTTCAAGAGTATCTAAAACTCCCACTTCGTTTTATTTGGCTCAACTTGGTTATAAGGTAGTTAATATTCCAATTGTACCGGAGATTCCTTTACCTCAGGAAATCTTCAAAATAGATCAGAGAAAGATTGTTTGTCTTGTGATGGATCCTGAGGTTTTACAGAAAGTACGTCAAGAAAGGATGAAACATTATAAAAGAAGTGATAACTATACGGATTTAAAAAGGATTTTTGAGGAGTTAGAATTTGTTTATGATTTAGTCAAGAAAAATAGACAGTGGCTTATTGTGGATACAACAAATAAGTCTGTGGAGGAAACTGCAAGGGAAATAATAAGTGGTATTTATGGAAGAGAACAGGAATTTTTTTAAAAGTATTTTTTAGATTAAGTACAATACTTGCAGAAGACCAAACAATTATAGCATGTGGAGTTTTTATGCGTTTATTTTGTATTCTTTTGTTTGTCTTTTATGCATTTTTTGATGCATATGGATTGAGAATAGTTTCTTTATCTCCAAGTATTACCGAAGTAATTTTTGCTCTTGATGCTGGCAAAATGCTTGTAGGTAATACGACATTTTGCAATTATCCTGAAGAAGCAAAATATGTTACGAAAATTGGTGGGTATGTGAATCCAAGTATTGAGAAAATACTGTCTTTAAAACCTGATATAGTATTAGGAATGAAAGAGGGGATGGATAAAACAATCAAGGTTAAGTTAGATGAATTACATATAAAAAGTAAATTTTATTCTGCAAGTAGTGTAAGTGATATAAAGTTTATAATTAGGGATATTGCGAAAATTACAGGCAAAACCTCCGATAAGTTAATTGAAAAGATAGATAAATATTATAGTGATAATTTTCCTATCCCAAAATACACAGGAATTTTCTTAGTTAGTGTAACTCCTTATATAGTTGCCGGGAAGAAAACTTTTGTAGATGAAATATTGAAGTGTGCAGGGGTTAGAAATCTTGTTGGTAATCTTTATGGGTATTCACAAATAAACGAAGAGTTTATATTGGAGAAACAACCTGAAGTCATAATGTTAGCTTTTATGAGCAACAAGATAAATAAGTTAGTTAAAGAGGTAATAAAAAGGTTTTCCCTAAATTCTAAGTTGCTAATTGTGGATTCTGATCTTTACAATAGGCCCTCCTATCGGATAGTTGATGCATGTATAGATTTGAGAAAGAAACTAAAAAGTTTAAAATAAGTGTTTACTTTTTTCTGTTTATTTTAATAACGTTACTAAATATATCAGTATCGTTAAAATATGGTGGCAATTTACTTAAAATAAAAGAGATTTTTAGACCAGAAAATAAACTTTTAATTTTTCATCTTCGTTTACCAAGAATTTTAGCCGATTTTATGGTGGGTACAGGTTTATCGGTAGTGGGCTTTAGTTTTCAAACGATCGTAAGAAACCCTCTTGCTGATCCTTATCTGTTTGGGGTATCAGGTGCTGCTGCTTTCGGATATATTTTTGGTGTAATTTTTTTTAGTAATTTTATTTTTGGTTCATACTTATTGAGTATTATAGCTTCTGTAATAACAGTCTTTTTTGTACTTTACATTGGCACAAAACAATATGAGATTGGTATTTCGAATTTAATACTTACTGGTGTAGCTGTAAGTTTTTTTTATAGTGCTGTAATTGCTATAATGAGCGTTTTTTTGAGTGATAGATTTGTAAAAAACATTTTACTCTGGTATATGGGAAATACCGGTGGAATTACTTTAAATGAATCAATTGTTTCTTTGTTAATTGTTGTTGTTTTATCATTTATTATTTTTTTGGATATGGATAGGTTAAATATTTGTAGAATAGGTGAGTCATTTGCACAGACTACAGGGGTAAATGTTAAAAATTTGGTTTTACGTCAGTATATTTTAGGGTCTATGATAACCGTTGTCATTGTTTCTAAGTGTGGAGCCATTGGTTTTGTTGGACTTGTCATTCCTCATATAGTAAGGCTGATTATTAAGGCTGATTATAAGATTCAATATCTAATGACATTTTTTATAGGAGGAAATATATTGGTATTTTTAGATACTGCAGTTAAAACTGTTTTTTATCCCATAGAAATCCCTGTTGGAGTCATTACTGCTTTGTTAGGGAGTCCTTTTTTAATAATACTTTTAAGGAAGTATAAACGTGATATTAATTGATAACTTATCTTTTTCTTATAACAATGGATTTAGTTTAAAAATTCCCAAACTCACCATTGAAGATAATTATTTGCACGTTTTAATCGGTCCAAATGGAAGTGGTAAAAGTACTTTTGCAAAAATTTTAACAGGTATGATAAAAACCTATTCGGGAACAGTCTTTATTGATGGTGTAGATGTAACAAAAATAAAATTCGATGCTTTGAGTAAAAAAATCACTTATATGAATAAAAGGTTTTTAAGGGATTACAATATTTCTGTGTATGAGTTTGTTTCTTTTGGAAGATTTCCTCATAAAAGAAATATTTTCTTTGAACTTGATAGTGAAGATAAAGAAAAAATTTCTTATGCTTTGAAAAAAGTAGATTTGGAAAATAAGCAGGGAAAAATGCTATATGAGCTTTCTGATGGAGAAGTTCAGCGAGCATATTTGGCCAAGGTTTTATGCCAGGAAACAAAATATGCAATTCTAGATGAACCTACATCCAATTTGGATTTAAAACATATAAAGGATTTCTTAAATTTGCTCATAGAGTTAAAAGAAAAGGTAACTTTCTTTGTAATTTTGCACAATATAAATGAAGCACTTGCTGTTTTTGATAAATTGATAGCTTTTAAAGAGGGTAAAATTTATTTTAGCTGGGATGGAATAAGAGATTTTAATTTACAAAAGTTAAGAAATTTATATAATGTCCAGTTGAGCAGTTTTTGTGATAAAGATAAGTATGTTGTATATTTTTAAGTCGATGCTTCTGGTGTAGGGGAAGTCCGGTGAGAATCCGGCGCTGTCCCGCAACTGTGAGCCTGACGAAAGCCCATTAAGCCACTGCCGAGCACTTAGAACTCGGTGGGAAGGCGGGCGAGTAGGATGAAGGCAAGCCAGGAGACCCAGCCAGAAGTCTTCGGCACTAACCTTACGAGGATAAGGAGGTGCATGATGGTCATCATCAGTGATCCCTAAAATTCAAAATTCAATAGTTCGGATTTTCATTCTGAGCTAAGCGAAGAATCTTGTATTTTAAGGGTTCTTCGAATTTTAAATTTGGAGCAATAAATTTAGTAACAGTTAAAGTTGTTTTTGTAAGAGGACTTTTATAATTCAGAAAATTATAGGAGGTTTTGATGAGATTGTTATGGTTATTAATATGTTTTTTGTCTTTTGCAAAAAGTGTAATGGCAATTGAATTAGAAGAGATCAAAGTTTTTGATACTTATCTGGATAGTGGTCTTAATGATGCTTATGCAAATGTGGAAGTGATAGATTATGAAACTATAAAAAAATTAAAACCTACTGATACTATAGACTTATTAAATTATATTAATGGTGTAGATATAAGAATGTACGATAAAAAACATGTTAGTATTGATATGGGAGGTTTTGGTGCTGAAAATGGTGGATTGAATAATGTTATTATGGTCAATGGGGTTCGGTTAAATTTGTCTGATATGTCAAATCCTGATTTGACAATGATTCCTGTTGAAAATATTGAACGAATAGAAGTGTATCATGGGGGAAATTCTGTATTATTCGGTGATAGAGCTGTTGGTGGTGTAATTAATATTGTTACTAAGAAACCTTTAAAGTCAGGTTTTTATACTAAAGCAGAAGCAGGTTCTTATGATATGAGTAGGTTTTATGCAAATGGCAGTTATGCAACTGAAAGTATGTTTTTTACTTTGAGTGGCGATAAGTTTTATACGGATAGTTATCGTAATAATTCAGAGCTAAAGATAGGATCTTCATCTTTTGAAACTGGTTATTTTGGAGAAAAATTTGAAATTAATATATTTGGTATTTATACCGACTCTACCTATGGTTTGCCAGGAGGATTGTCCTTAGATGATATTGATAAATATGGCAGAGAGTATTCAAGATTTCCAAATGATGGTGGCCATGATTTTGAATATATTTATGGTGGGAAATTAAAAATTTATTTGCCATTTGGTGAATTTACAATCAAGACTGACTACAGAGATAGACATAGAGATTACACTTTTTGGTCTAGCGATTATACTGATGATTTAAAATATTTTGACTTCAGACCAATGTTAAATATAAATGTTAATAAGGGGGATTATAAAAACCAATTAAAAATCGGATTTGATTATGATAATTATTTGGTTAAAAATCAGAGTAGTTGGAATAATTCAACGCTCAGAAGAAGGATGTTTGGTTATTATTTTTATGATGTTGTAGAAATTTTGAATTTTAGATTAGAAGGTGGTTATAGATATCAAAGATTGAAAGATAATAATAAGATATTGGGTTTAAAGCAAACTTATAATGTTGAAGCTTTTGATATTGTGTTAAGTTATTTGTTTAACAAAAAACACAGATTTTATATAAAATACGACAAAAGTTTTAGATTTCCAACAACTGATGAGAAATTTGAATGGAGTGGATATAATTCTTTAGTAGAGCCTCAAATTAATAAGACATATGAATTGGGTATAAAAGGTAATTTTTCTAAAAGAATTTATTATGGTTTGAGAGGGTGTTATCAAAATTCAGGAGATCAGATTTTGTATGATGATACCATTTGGCATAATATTAATATGGATACGAAGCGTCAAGGGGTTACAGCTAACTTAGGATATAATGATAAAAAGTTTATTTTGGATATTAAATATAGCTATACAAAGGCTGAAATAGATGAAGGTGATAATAAAGGAAATGAATTACCTTTACTTCCTAAGTATCAATTAAAGTCAATCATAGGTTATAAATTTGATCTTGGAGTGGGGATTTATTTTATGTCTAAATATTATAGTAAAATGTACATGGGAAGTGATTTTGATAATAGCAATGATAGACTGGATGATTATTGGATACATGATTTAAAAGTTGATTATACACAAACATTTAAAATAGGTGAGATAAGTGTTTACGGGAAAATTAACAATATTTTTAACAAAAAATACTATGATTTTGCATACGTAGGATCTTATTATCCAGCACCAGAAAGAAATTATATGGTAGGATTATCCTATAAGTTCTAAAAATTTTAGGGGGGTTGCCCCCTTCTTCCTTATTTCAATTTTTATTCATTTTGTTATTATACTGTATTTAAGTAATGTTAATTTTAATTTTTTACAGGGCAAAAAAAGTGATTCTTATGTTTTGGTTACGATAACTGAAGTTGGATTAAATAAAAAAACTAAAAAGTCTATAAGTAGTCAAAACCCAGAAAGTGATATTCAAGAGGAATCCGTAAAGATTCAAAAAAAACTAAAGAACAAAGAAAAAATGAAAACTAACATTAAAAAGAAAAAAATTAAATCTAAAAAGGAAGAAAAAAATGTTTTTAGACAAAAATTGATTGAAAATAATTCAAAAAACATAAAAAACACTGAAAGTCCTGAAAGCAAATTTGCCAATAAAGATGAAAAGAACGATAAAGATAATATTGCCAGAAGCCAATCAAATACAGTTGGTGATTCTTATAAAGAGTTAGTAGGAGATGTTCAATTAGCAAATAATAATTCAAATAAAAATGTTAAGCAAATAAGTGTCAATCCTAAAAAATCCATTTCAAATAATGATAATTGGATTATGGAGTATAGCAATTATGTTAGGAAGTATATTTGTGAAAAAATAAAATATCCTGGTATTGCGAGAAGAAGAGGTATTGAGGGGAAAATTGTAGTTGAATTTTATATTAATACAACAGGAAGTGTTATAAATATCAACTTGTTGGAATCTAGTGGTTTTAGTATTTTAGATAACGCTGTATTGTCTTTTTTGGAGAAGACAAAATTTGAGAAAAAACCGAAAAAACAGTTGTATTTCAAATTGCCGATACAATTTTCTTTGAAAAATTAATTTAAGTGTTTTTGGGAATAAAATTATAGTAGTTATCTATAAAATCTTTTATTTTTGGTGAATAGGCTTCAAATTCATTGATTTTTGTGTAAATACATGAAAGCATCATCCGTTCAAATTGTTGTCCGCCGTAAAGTTTGTCTCCTAAAATTGGATGGCCAAGATAAGAAAGGTATGCTCTAATCTGATGTCTTTTAGCTTTTTCGAGAATTATTTCTACGAGACTAAAACCGTTATTAAAATTTAATGGTCTTATAATCGTTTCGTTTTCATCATCTTCATCTAACACTTTTACTTTTTTACGTTTTTTATAATCGATTTTTTTGCTCAATTTTACTTCTTTTTGAAAGTTTCCTTTCACAACTGCATAATATTTTTTTTGCATTATTTCAATAATATAATCTTTTTTTATTGCACCAATGACTCCATCTGTTTCAAAGTCAAGTCTTGAAATAAGGATGTATTCAGGAAATTCTTTGCTTACTATATCAGAAATTGTTAGATCATCTTCAATTCTCAAACGTTCTGTATGCATGAAAGGGGGTTTGTATAAAAAAAGAATATTATCATATTTTCTTATTAAATAGTTATTGATATTATAGGTAAATGTTTTTTGGTTTACATTGAGTATAATTTTTGAGTTGTTTGAAATTTCGAAGTCTTTCTTGATAATTTTTTGATCAACAAAGACAAACCCTTCTTTAATATATTTTTTAGCAAGTCTTTTGGAGATGTTGTATTTATTAGCCAAGTAATCAGAAATTTTCATAGTAATTTATAAATTATGTAAAAGATAATTGGTGTAAAGATGGCTGTAGCTATACCGTTTAGGCAGATTGCTAGAGAGCTAGATGCTCCTTCTAATTCTCCTTCTTCAAAAGCTCTGGCTGTACCAATACCATGGGAAGCACTTCCTATAGCAAGTCCAATAGCTATTTTGTTTTTGATTCCTGTAAGTTTTAGAAATGCTGGGCCTATGACAGCTCCAAGTACTCCTGTAGCAATTACAATGGCTGCAGTTAGAGAAGGGATTCCTCCGATTTTTTCGGAGATTCCCATTGCTATTGGAGTAGTAACAGATTTTGGAGCTATGGAAGCCACAACTGTTTTAGATGCGCCAAGTAGTTTTGCAGTCAGAGAGGCCGATAAAATACCGATAATACTACCAAGTGTTATAGAAAAAAGTATTGGTATTCCTCTTTTTTTTATTTCTTCAAATTGTAAATATAAAGGAACTCCAAGCGCTACAACCGATGGTCCAAGAAAGAAACTGATGATTTTGGCTCCTTTAAAATAGGTTTGGTAATCAAGATTTATCGTTTTTAAAATAACTATTAATGAACTGATTGAAATAAGTACTGGGTTAAAAAGTATAAAACGATATTTATTATAAAGTTTTGTTGCAAGAAAAAATACAATGAATGTTATCGTTACTGCAAAAACAGGTGTTTCAATGAAACTTTTCATTTTTTTTATCCAATACTTGTTGTATTTTTCCCACTACAAACAGTACAGCTAAAGTGCTAAAAAAATATGAGATTATTATTGGTATAAATTCTTTTTTTATGAGATCAAAATAAATCATAATTCCAACACCAGGTGGGATAAAAAGAAAAGCCATATTTCTGACAAGGATATCTGCTGTAGGTTTTACTGTTTTTAGTTTTATTATTTCGAATTTTAAAGCTCCGGTTAATAATAACATACCTATAACATTTCCAGGGATAGGTATTTTTAAAAGATTTGAAATTGTGTCACCTATAAAGAGAAAAAGGAAAATTATTGTAAGTCCCTCAATCATAATTTTATTTTAGCATAGAAATTCAAAATTTCAAATTTTGATTGTATAACAAATTGGTGAGTACTTTATAATCGTACCTATAAAAAAGTTTTTATATATTCAAGTTATTTAGATAATTTCATTCTAAAAAAATAGAATAACTCAAGTTTTGATTTAGGATGAAATTATGTTATAATTTATCCATGAATGAAAAAAAACATTATCTTGGGCATCGCAAAAGATTGAAAGAGAGGTTTAAAGAGCATCCAGAGTCATTGCAAGATTATGAAATTATTGAGTTAATATTGGGGTATGTTATTAGGGGAAAAGATGTGAAACCTTTGGCTAAAAAGATTTTGGACGAAATAAAAGGTATGGCAGATATTTTTAATATAACCGAGAATATTGATGGGGTTGGTAGAGAAACAGTATTAATGTTTAAATTATTACAAGAATTTTATCGAAGGGTGGAAAGCTCAAAGGTTTTGAAAGAGGATATTTTCGATAATCCTGAGAAGGTTTTTAAATTTATAAAGTATAAAATAGCTTTTGAAGATATTGAAAAAATTGCTGTGCTTTACCTTGACTCAAAAAATGGATTGATTTCTTGCAAAATAGAAGGTGCGGGTACGGTCAATGAATCTTATATCCCTCCTAGAGAAATTGTAAAAAAAGCTTTACTAGAAAATGCTGTATCAGTAATTCTTGTGCATAATCATCCATCTGGTAATCTTACACCATCAAATGGAGATAAGGTATTTACAGAAACTGTGAAAAATGCTTTAACAACTGTTGGTATAAGATTATTGGATCATATTATAGTTTATAAAAACAGGTATTTATCATTTAAGAAGGAGGAAATTTTATGAAAAAGCTACTGATAACTTTGTGTTTACTATTTGCTGCAAATCTAGGTTTTGCTTCTACAGTGGAAATATATAAAGATATAGTGATTTATCATACAAGACTTTCAGATAGTTTTGTAGGTTTTAATGAAAATATCAAAGTATTGTGTGATGGGGATGAATATTTAGTTTATCCAGGTAGTGAGGTAAGAAACAGTTGTTATCTATGTAATCTATTCAAAAAGAAGAAATTATTGGATGAGCAGCTTATTTATTTAAATTATAAAGAAAACGTCTTAAGTTCTGTGGCTAAAAATTACAATATTAATGATGATAATAGTTTTGTATTATTAGATAAAATTTCAAAAGAATTTGCAAAGATTAAAATAAATAAAGATGAATTAATGCAACAGATTGATAAATTAAATAGAAAATTTAAAATGGGTGCAAAGAGTAAAACTCCTTTTTTTGCGGAAATATCTGATTGTAAAAATACAGTTTTGGAGTTTTATGGTGTTTCCTTTGATGTGGTTAATGAACTAGTGGTAGATCAGCTTGCTGGTAATAAAGCTAAAATTACAGTTTATAAAAAGATTAATCTTCAAAATAAAAGTGGGATTGATATTAATGCGGATGCAGCAAATCTTTATTTTAAAGAAAGCGGCGGTTATCAGAAAGAATTTACCTTTACACCTTTAGTTATCAGACCCAAAGAAAAGTCTAAGATGCTTTTTAGATCAGCAACTAAGAGTTCAAACAGATTGATGTCTGAACAAAAAATGGAGAAAAAGAACAGAGTTTATACTTTGAATAGTTTATTCTTACCATCGGATGGGTTAAAAAAGACTTTTATTGTTAACAGTGCAGTTAAAATTGCCGATTTTAACCTAATAACTTACCCTTATTTGAGTAAAGATGTTTTTAGAGAAATAACTTTTGATACTCCTTATGATATTGAAAATAATAAATGGAGAGTGATAATTGATGGTGAGGTTTTCAGCAATGTTTATGGTAAGTTTGATAACGGTAAATATAAGGTTTTTGCTGGGAAAATGTACGATATTAAGATAACAAAAGAGAAGAATATTGATTATCAAGAAAGTTCTGGGTTTTTTGGAAACAAAAAAAAGATTTCTGATGGTTACAAGATAGTGTTAACAAATGTTGGGAATAAGAGTTATAATTTAATTGTAATAGATAGAGTGCCAGTTTCAGCTGATGATAGAGTTGAAGTGAAAGATGTGAAGATTGATAATCCTTCATGCAGAGTAGATGAACAAGGTAAAGTTACCTGCAATATAGAAATTTTACCAAACAATAATGTAGAAATTAATGTAAACTACACTATATTGTATGATAAAGATATAGAAATTACATATTGAGGAGCTTAATGAAAGTTTTTTTGACAGGGAGTACAGGTTTTGTTGGCACTGAAATTTTAAGAGAGTTACTTAAATGTGGTTATGATCCTGTAGTTTTAATAAGAGATTCAGCTAGATTAAAGGTAAAGGATGAAAAAATTCAAATTATTGAGGGTGATATATTAAAACCGGAAAGTTATTCAAATGCTTTAAAAAATGTTGATGTAGTTATACATCTTGTAGGAATAATAAGAGAATTCCCATCAAAAAGAATTACATTTGAGAGAATGCACTATGAAGCAACTAAGTTGTTGGTTAATGAAACTAAAAAGGCAAATGTTAAGCGTTTTTTACATATGTCAGCAAATGGTGCAAGAGAAGATAGTGTAACTGTTTATCACAAGACAAAATTTAAAGCCGAAGAATATGTAAGAAATTCGGGCTTAATTTATACAATTTTTAAACCTTCTGTAATTTATGGACCAGAAGATTCTTTCATAAATATGTTAAACAATTTCATGAAAAAAATGCCTGTTTTTTCTTATTTTGGTGACGGTTCATATCCTATGCAGCCGGTGAGTGTCTATGAAGTAGCAGAGATATTTGTTAAATCGATAGAAAATGAAAAGACTTTTAACAAAACATTTACTGTATGCGGTAATAGGATATTAAGTTATAAGGAAATCTTAAGGCTTATAATGGAAGTTACGGGTAGAAAGAGAGTTTTAATTTCAGTGCCCGAGTTTATAATTGATTTTGCAATAAAACTTTTTGGTAAATTTTCCTGGTTTCCCATAGCTAGAGATCAATTTGAAATGCTCAAAGAAGGGAATACCTGTGAAAATAATGAGATTTTTCAATTATTGGGTGTTTTTCAAAGAGATATTGAAAATACTTTATACGATTATTTAATATAACTTAATTTTTATGAAAAAAATTTTTTAATACTCAGAGATCTTAAATTTATGTTTTACTTTTAATAGAAACTATCCATAAAGCATGTCAGATAAAGCAGATTTACGGGTGGTTTTTTTCATTAAGCTGTTAAATAGTAGTTCTTTACTACCTATAAGAATAATTTTTTTTCTGGCTCTTGTAATAGCTGTATAGATTAGTTCTCTATTTAGGAGGTCAGATTCTTTTTGACCTATGAAAAAATAAACTTTATCAAACTCTGAACCCTGACTTTTGTGCACAGTCATGGCAAAGGCAAGATCGTAGGCAGGTAAAAGGGATGGGTGCAGATATTTATAATTTTCATCACCTGTTCTTAAAAAGGCTATATACTCTTTATTATCTTTTTTCATACAAATACCTATATCTCCATTGAATAGTTCGTTCTGGTAGTCATTTACGGTTATGATAACTTGCCTGCCTGTATACCATGTTTGGGATGTAAGAAATTTTTTTCTGAGTTTTTTATCTATAATTTCATTTAATTTTTCGCTTCCAAAGGGTGTGATTCTGTATGGTGTCAATATTTTTACAGCAGTTAATGTGGATAAGAGATCATCCTTGAGATTGTTGTAATAATCATCGACAATCTCATCAAAAAGTGTATTTGACGGTTTTTCGATTAAGATGAGATCGTCAAAAGAAATCTTTTTACTTATTATATTTTCAATAAGAGTAAAGTTGTTATTTTTTATAGCATTGGATAGGAGACCGATACCGCTATCTTCTTTAAATCTATAATTTTTTGTAAATTCTATAGTGCAATCGATAAGCGGATTATCAATATTTACAAGGTTTTCATCAGGAATATATAGTTTTTTACCATATTCTTTGGAAAAAGAATTTATAGTATTTATTTGAGGGTAAATTTCAGGAAAACTACAGATTTCTCCCATAATTGCTCCGGCCTCCACTGATGAGAGCTGGTCTTTATCTCCCAATAAAATCAATTTTGCATCATCTTTTATTGATATTAAAAGCTGGTGCATCAGTTCAAGATTTACCATTGATACTTCATCCACGATTATTACATCGTAGGGCAGTTTATTTTTATCGTTGTAATAAAAGCGAGTGAGGGTGTAGTTTGCACCAAGTAGTTTGTGGATGGTTACAGGTGGATTGATTTTTTCAGATATTTCATCATCTTTTAGTGATTCCTGAAGTCTTGAGACAGCCTTTCCTGTAGGAGCTGAGAGAATAATATTTAATTTTTCATTTTCCATTAAAAGATTTTTAATAATTTTTTTTACTGTGGTGGTTTTCCCTGTACCCGGGCCACCAGAGATGACAAGAAGCTGATTAATTTTTGCCATCTGTATGGCCACATATTGCCAATCTTTTTCCGGGGCTTGCTTTGTGTTTGAATTATTAAAAAAAGTTTTAATTGATGCTAATTGTTTTAATTTATTTGCTACATTTTTTTCATAGCTATATATTCTTTTAAAAAAAAGCCTATTTTTTTCGTCAAGATGACAAAGAGAATTTGCGTTGCCTATCAAACCTGATTTTGCAAGCTCATCAACTATTTTTTGTTTATCTGGCAACTTTAAATCGAGAGATGATTCATAAAATAGTATTTCGGCTAAATCTTTTTTTTCAATTTCATCAATTAAGAGACAACTATCCCCATTGCGAAGTTTATAGTTTACTAACAATGCTATTAAAGCTGTAATATTAGAAGAATACAGTTTGTAAATCCATTTATAAATTTCATAATCGGCAAAGGTTATAATGTTTTCATCAATTAATTTTTCAAGAAAATTATCATTCAATTGCATCTAATTCTTCCTCGCTAAAACGGTATCTAAATATCCCAAGATTTTTGCTGGGGTCAAAACCTCTTGTAAATATGTAAAAAACTTCACCTAGCTTAAAATTTTTGTTATTTAATTGTTTTAGATACTTATAGAGAGCAAGTTGATAGAGAAGAATTTGCAGATAATAATGATTTTTAGCAATTTCATCTTTTATATTTTCCAAAGAATAATCAGATAGATTATCCCCTAAATAGTTGGTCTTCCAGTCAATGATATAAAATTTACCATTATATTCAAATACAAGGTCTATAAATCCTCTAAGATAGTGCTTGAAATCAAATTTACCGTTTATTAGGGTCTTAATTTGCTCTGCAAAATCCTTTTCACCTTTTGACAAGAATAAATTATGCACAGATGATAGAAAATCGTTCAGATTTTTAATTGGGATATAAAACTCGAATTCGTTTATTTTGTTTATTGAACTTAGGTCTTTTAAATAAAATTGCTTTCGGTCAATGATTATCGATTTATTTAAAAGACTTTTAATCATATTAAAAGTATAGTTATATGCATTGTTGTCAAATCCATAATTTCGAATAAATTCTTCTATTACATACTTTAATTCTTTATCAGAAATATCATAGGGTATTGTTTCAAGGATTTGATGTATCATATTACCTGTTTTAGCACCTGGAGGTAATTCAGTTTTTGATTTTATATCAAGCTCATTGAAAAGCACCTCTTCAAGATATTCATCATCAAAGAAATCTGTCAATTCATCAGTTTTACCATGTGTTATAGCCGAATAACTTGATAACTGATAATCCCTTTTTATTTCACCTTGAAACTCATTAAATTTTAAATCCAAACTTTCTTGATAGATAGTGTGAAAAGCTATCTCTTTACTTTCATCCTGGATAACTTTTATTATCGCAGTATCTTGTAACAAATTGGTAAGGCTTGAAATTTTTGTTTCAAAATTTAGTTTTTCCCCGATAGCAGCACCATAAAGAAATGTGTCTAAATATTTATAACCTTTTGTCTTGTAGTCAAATAGATAACATTTCCCTTTAGCCCTTGTTAATGACACATAAAAAAGCCTTGCTTTTTCTGCTATGTCTTCTTCTAAGCTGGCAAAGGTTGACGCTAATGATTTAGACGTTATTACATGTTGTCCTTTTGTGGCATCAAATTCGGTAAAGAAAAAGTCTTCGTATTTTTCGCTGTAAGAATAATTGAAAAAAAGTAAAAATACCACAGGGTATTCTAGGCCTTTACTTTTATGGATGGTTGTGATTTTTACAGCATTCTGATCCGATTCAAGCCTCAATTCGTAATCTTCACTTTCTTTTACACTGCCGGTCATTCGTGCAGAAAGCCATTTTTTGATATTTTCTATGGTGAGATTTTCGTATCTGGATGCGTTTTGAAGTAGTTCCAAAATGTGCATATAGTTTGTAAAAATTCTTTCGCCGCCTGTTTCTTTTAAAATGTTGATTTTTGTCTTCTCTTCTTTAAAGAGATGCAGGAAAAGAGGGATAATCCCTTTTTTTGTTAGCAGTTTTGAATATTTGCTAAATTTTTCTTTGTAATGTGAGATTGTCTCTTCAGAAAGTTCGTTGATTTTTTTATTAAAAATCTTTGTGAGAAGAGCCGTTTGAACTTTTACATTGTTTGAATAGTTTTCAAGGGCATCGAATAATAAGTATAGCTCTTTTGCTTCGTCTGTTTCAAACACTGATTTTGTAGAATTTAGTACAGTCTTAATGCCATATTTGCTGAAATGTGCTCTGATATCTTCCGCATCCATATTGCTTGGGACGATTATGGCAATGTCCGAAGGTGTTATCTTTCTTACGGTTTCACAGCCAGTTACAATCTCTTTTATTTGAGCGTTTTTCAGCAGGTAGTTAATTTCTGAAATAACATCATCCAGAATGCCAGATTTATTTGTAACATCTTTCAAATAGATACAAAGATCTTTTGTCTTATCGCCCGTTACAATATGTAGTTTTTGAAGGGATGGAACATTGATTTTTTCATAAGAGATTTTTGAATCTTGAAAAAAATTATTTTGAGAAAAAATTTTATTAAAGTTGTCTATTAAGTTTTTAGTGGAACGGTAACAGGTGGTAAGCCTGAATCTGTTTTTCTTTTCTACTTTATCTGTTGCGTAAAAATATGCATTTAAATCAGCGCCTCTAAATCTGTAAATGGATTGCTTGGGATCACCTATAAAAAAGGCGGTTTTGTCTTCAAATATTTTTTCAAATATGAAAACCTGCAAGAAATCTGTATCCTGAAACTCATCTATTAAAAGAGCCTGAAGTTCACCATATTTTTTAGGATTGAGAGTATGTTTTTTTATTGCAAGGTAGACATTTCTTATTATATCTGTGAATGTGAGCAGATTTTTTTTCATCTTTTGGATGTTCAGTTGTTTTTCTAGTTCTTCAAGAGAGTTGAAGATATTGTTTTCTATGTGTTGCTCGATTTTGCTGCATAAAAGCTGATATTTTTCGGTAAAATCTGGGTAGGCTTCCATTATTTTATTACTTACTTTGAAATTTCCAAAATCGTTGATAAGAGTGTTTTCTTGAGCAAAAAATTCATCTTTGTATTTTGCCGGTTTATTATAATTGTTTTTTAATTGATAAAAAGAGTCTATAACTTCAGTGTGAAGATCTTTGATTTCATCAATAATGACATCTTTTGGAGGGATAATAATAGAATTAATGGAGAAAAAGTAGCTGTTAATGAGATTAATCAATTTTTGGTCTGTATATTTTTTTAAGAAATAAGAGATAATTATGAAATCTTCCTTATAGAGCCACTGTCTGTAAAGGTGATATAAAGTATCGATAAGAAAATCTTTGTCATCTGATGAGAAATTCTGTTCAAAGGTGGCGTTTGTGTCAATAGGATTTTCAGATAAAACTCGTTTGCAAAACTTGTGAATTGTGTAAATGGAAGCTTCGTCGAAAAGAAGCATGGCTTCTTTTAATCTTAACAGTGATTCGTTTTTTGGGATTGATTCTAGGTACTGTTTAAGGCTGCTATCTGTGAGTTCAGTTTCATTAATTTCACCCATGAGAAATTTATATGATGTAATTATGATTTTTCTGATTCGCTCTTTTAGCTCTTCGGCAGCATCTATTGTGAAAGTTACGGCTAAAATATTTGCAGGATTTAATTTCTTTTCGATTAATAACCTGAGATAGATGGCAGCTATACTGTATGTTTTGCCTGTGCCAGCTGAAGCTTCTATTAAGTTTTTTCCATTAAAATCAAATTTCGCCGTAAAAGGATTAAAGTTCATTTATTGCCTCATTTATTGAAAAAAGTTCTCTATTTATCTCGAAAAGTTTATCTATGTATTCATCAGAAAAAGTAAAATGTTCGAGATAAAATTTTAGATATCTGTTTTCTTCACCACTGACAAAGCTTTTCACTTTTTTGGATAAATGTTCTTTAAAATTGGTAATATCTATTTTTTTATTTTTAAGCAATTTTTTATCAAAGTATAGTGGGATTTTCAGGCCTATTTCATAAATTTCCAAAATCTTTTTCAGATAATTATTATCCGTGGTAAATGTGATTTTTTTTGTTTCATTGAGATTGATAAAATAGCTTTCGTTGAAATTTCCCATTAATGTGTAAATAAGAATCTGAGGAAGTAGAAAATCTCTTTTATCAAGCCCTTGCTTGCCGAAATCAATCATAATAAACGAGTTAGAATATACATATTCTATTTTTCCTTCAATGAGGTAGCTGTTAATTTCTTTTTGGATATTTAAAGAGTTAAGGGGGTATAACTCAATGTCTTTATGGACTTTTTTTAATGCTTTTTTAATGATTTCCACTTCACTAGTTATTAGGTTAGTAAAAAGTTTTCCTATATTAGCGTGAGGTAGCAATCCGGTGTAGGGGATTGTATCAACGTGAAGTTTTTCATTTATTAAAGAGTTTCTCAATTTATACTGCTGAAGGTTGTGGGGTGATAAATCTTCCCTGGTTTGTATTTCGTTTAGCTTTATTTCAAGATATACTCCGTTTTCTTTGAAGAAGGTTTTGAGGGGATCTTTTATAAAATCAATCAATTTTTTCAATGGTAGCTGTTTTGGCAATTCCTTTTGTATTAGAGGGGAATCGTCCAGTAAAATGATATTTGATGCTTCATTGATATCCAGCAAAGATTTTGCGGCTTCAAAATCTTCAGGATTGTAGTTTACAAGCTCATCCCTATTCTCTGAAAAGTAAAGAGGGCTGAATGAGTGTAAAGGGTGTTCAATGGGGTTGAAAGAGAGGAAATCCAATAGCTCTGAAACAACAATACTCGGATTTATCTGCTTATTTTTTTTCATATCTTTTCCAATAAAG
Organism: Deferribacter abyssi; assembly: GCF_049472655.1. Classification (NCBI taxonomy): domain Bacteria; kingdom Pseudomonadati; phylum Deferribacterota; class Deferribacteres; order Deferribacterales; family Deferribacteraceae; genus Deferribacter; species Deferribacter abyssi. The sequence goes on along the minus strand of NZ_JAQNCS010000013.1, from coordinate 39,786 downwards.
CTGATGTATAGGTATTTTTTTGCTGAGAGGATTGACTCTAAAAAGAGGAGTCTGTCATTCAGTTTGCTTGATCTGTCACCTCTTTTTGGTTTCAGCTCCATTTCATTGAAAAGAAGTTTACTTGTTTTTCTTGGAAAGTTTTCGTCATTCATCCCTATAAGACATATTACTTTGAAAGGGATACTTCTAAGTGGTACGAGTTCGCAAAAAGTGATGCCTCCCCTCATAAAATTTAAGCTGTTTTTAGTTTTTGTTGTAATGTTTTTTATCAGTTCTAAAAAGGCAGGAAAAAATATTTCTATTGTTTCATCATTAAACTGCTCCAATTCTTTTAAAAAACTTAAAAAAGATGCTGTTTCCGTATATTTTTTGGCAATAAAAGTATTAATGATATCTATTAATAGGTTTTTAAAATATTTTAAGTCCCGTTTATCTTTTAAGAGGTTTATAAAATGTGTTATTTTGTCGATAATATATAAAAACTTCCCAGCTGTCTCACCATTTGATACGGTTTGCTCCGTGTAGGGTAGCGAGTCGAATATAATTTTGTTTTCATTAGTGAGATAGCCAAGCAGAATTCTTTTGACATTATATTCGAAGGTGTTGAAGATGTCAGTATGAGGATAAGAAGATTTTACAAAATTTTCTGTAAGCCCCCATCTGATGTTGAGCTCGTTTATCCATTCTCTAATAATCTCCTGTTCTGTTTGGTTGATTTGAAATTTTTCCTTTATTGCGTCATATTCTAAAAGAGAAACAAACTCCTTTACCGTTAAATCTTTTTTCAGACAATCAAGTATAGAGAAAAGGGCTTTAATCCCGTTATCCTGTTTAAGAATTCTGCTGTCTGAAATATTATATGGAATATTTTTATTTTCAAAAACACCTTCAATATAAGGTGCATATTCGTCAATATCAGGACACATTACAACAATATCTTCAAGATATATATCTGGATTGTCTTGAATAATTTTTAAAATATAATTGTAAATTCCTTCTATTTCTCTGAATCTGCTGTGAAATGAATGAATCTGTATGGTTTCATCATTTAGTTGAAAAGGTATTGGATCATTGTTTAAGATTTTTTGTTTTAAAGTATTTAATGCTGTTTCATTGTTGAAATCGTTATAATTTTCTATTTCATGTGGTGTAGGATCGGTATCGTAAAGAATTGAGAAAAAGTCTTGTACTAGTTTTCCGTTGTTTATAAGCAATGGGTTTGATTTGGTGAAATAAAATTCATCTTCGCTGAAGAAAGCTTTTTTGAAAAAGCGTATTTTTGCTTTTTCGCTTAAATCGTCAAACCAATATTCCTGTGAAGGATTGATGCTGTATAGGTTTATGGTTTTGTATGTTGAGAGTTTTTTTATAAAATTGATATAAATAGGTGGGAGTATGGATATGGCAAAAAGATTTATTGTATCTGGGATTGCTTCTAATTTGTTGTGGAGAAAATTGCCTTGTAAAAATTCATTAATAGCTTTTGCTACACATTTATAACCGTTATTTATGATTTTTCTGAAAAGATCTTGTTGCCAAAAAGTACTGATTTTTCCTGGATAGAGAATATATTCTAGCCTGTAGGTGAGATACTGATCAAAAATATCAGCCATACGGATGGCAAACTGGCCGAGTTTTTTCCCATCATCATCACTGAGATAATGCTCTAATTCTTTATAATGCTGATGTTGTAAAATTTTGATAATTTCCAATGTCAGATTTTTTTTATCAAAATAATTTATGTCCTCATCCGTAAGCAAGTTTAGTTGTTTTAAAGTATTGAGAATGAAATTTCTCGGAAAAAGAAATTCAAAGTTGCAACAAATTCCGAATTTTTCAGCAATGTTCAAAGAGATCCATTTTACCATTCCATCAGTTTGTACTACAATTGTTTGTTTTTCAGTGAGTGGATTATTTATTTGATGATTTTTGATGTTATTTAACAGCTCTTGAAGTAGAATTACCAGATCATTTGAAAGGTACAGTTTAAAATAAGAATTATTCATGAAAACTATTTTAGCATTAATATTAACATTTTCAATATAATAAAAGTAAAAGCTGTCTCTAAAAGAAAAGTTTTTAATTATGAGCTGTAAAGGTTGTAGAGATAATAATACTGTACGAGTTGTACTTAATTTTATTTCCTTTTTTACTACCCATACATCCTATTTAAATGGTGTTATTTATTGACAATTAATTATAACTTGTATATACATGTATAATCAAAATAGGAGCAACATATGGAGATATCACCGGCTTATGTAAAGATTAAAAAATTTATAGTTAATATGATTCACAAGGGGGAGTGGAAGCCTGGTTTTAAAATTCCTTCTGAAAATGTATTATCCAAATTGTTTGGTGTTAGCAGAATGACTGTAAATAGGGCACTAAGGGAATTAACATCTGAAGGTGTTTTGTTTCGTTTGCAAGGAAAAGGGACTTTTGTGGCAGAGGAGTGTAATGTCTCTGAAATGCTTGAAATAAAAAATATTGTTGATGAGATTGAACGACTTGGGAAAAAACATAAGTTGAAAACAGTACTGATGGAGGAAACACTAGTTAACAGTGAGGCTATGAAATGGATGGCGTTAAATGATGGTGAGATAGTTTATCGCACAATTTTTGTCCACTTTGCAGACAATGAACCGTTTCAACTTGAAGATAGATATGTAAATAGAAAAATCGTGCCGGAATATCTTGATGCAAACTTTGAAAATGAGACAGCACATCAGTATTTAATGCGCACCACCCCTTTAACTGAAGCAGAACACATTGTTGAAGCTATTTTACCTGATAAGACAGTTTCAGAGTTGTTGCAGATAGATATGGCTACACCTTGTTTGCAACTTAGAAGGCGAACATGGCTTGGGAATGATGTTGTTACCTATGTGAAATTTATTTCTCCTGGAAACAAATACAGGATAGGAACAAGATTTAAGTACACAAGAGAAGGGGCTGCCGTAAGAGAAATGGCTACTATTTTTTAAATGGGAGGGGAAATGAAAGAGTTTTTTCTCGGCAAAGATAAACTAACTGTTGGAATTGTATTTGATATTTTAAAAGGACTCACAAAACCAATTATTTCAGGTGATGTTAAAGAGAAAATAATAAAATCGTATGAAACGACGCAAAAAGTTGCCAGTAGAGATTTACCTGTTTATGGTGTAAACACCGGATTTGGGCCTCTTTGCTCCACCAAAATTAGTGCTGATGATACAATCGAACTACAATACAATTTATTGAAGAGTCATAGCGCTGGTGTTGGTGATTATTTACCCGATGATATTGTAAAAATTATGCTTATATTAAAAACCCATTCACTTTCGTTCGGCTTTTCCGGAGTAAATTTAAACACTATTAAGCGTATCCTATGGTTTTTGGAAAATGATGTAATACCGCAAGTACCTTCTCAAGGTTCTGTGGGAGCTTCAGGAGATCTTGCTCCTTTAGCTCATCTGTTTTTACCTTTGATCGGATATGGGAAAGTAAAATTCAATGGTGAAATACTGGATACTGCCAAAGTTTACGAAAAGTTGAAAATTTCCCCAATTACATTAGGAGCAAAAGAAGGGTTGGCTTTGATAAATGGCACACAGTTTATGGCTGCCTTTGCTGTAAGCGCATTATATAGGATGAAAAACTTGCTGGAAAATGCTGATATTATAGGTGCCATGACTTTGGAATCTTTAATGGGTTCCGTAAAGCCTTTTGATGAAAGATTGCATAATTTGAGAAATTATAAAGGGTGTGTTTATGTTGCTCATAAGTTTAGAGAGATGCTTAAAGGCTCTGAGATTTTAAAATCGCATGAAACCTGCGACAGAGTTCAAGACCCGTATTCTTTAAGATGCATACCTCAGGTGCATGGTGCAGTGTGGAATACTTTTTTGCACTTCAAGGAGGTTGTGTCGGTAGAAATCAACTCAGTAACCGATAATCCTATTGTTTTAAGTGAAGAAGAAATAATAAGCGGTGGCAATTTTCACGGAGAACCTATTGCTTTGCCGATGGATTATGCAGCATTTTCTATGAGCGAAATTGGAAATATTTCAGATAGAAGAACCTATCTTTTACTTGAGGGAAAAGTTGGCTTACCAAAATTACTTATGAAAGATACTGGAGTAAATTCTGGATTTATGATTCCTCAATACACATCTGCTGCACTTGTAACTGAGAATAAAACGCTCTGTTTCCCGGCAAGTGCTGACAGTGTACCCACATCAATGGGGCAAGAAGATCATGTCAGTATGGGATCAGTAAGTGGACGAAAATTGAATAAGGTGCTTGATAATCTTGAAAATATTTTGGCGGTTGAGTTAGTTTGTGCTGCTCAGGCATTTGATTTCAGGCGCCCATTGAGATCGAGCCTGATATTAGAAGCCTGCCATCATGTGGTGAGAGAAGAGATCGATCATGCCGATGAGGATAGAATATTTGCAAATGATTTGTGGAAAGCAAGAAGGCTCATTGCCGATGGAAGCCTTGTATCTGCTGCAAGAAAAACAGCAGAACAAAAAGGGATAAATTTATATGGAGGTTATAATGAATTATTCGGAATTTATTAAAAGATACGCCAATCATCCAGAGTATAAATCACCAAGAGGAAATATTCTTCATGCAAAAAGCTGGCAGACAGAAGCTCCTTTAAGAATGCTTTTAAATAATCTTGATAAAGAAGTAGCTGAAGATCCCGCAAATCTAATCGTATATGGTGGTACAGGGCAAGCTGCAAGGAATCAAGAGGCTGTGAAAAAAATAATCAAAATACTACTTGAACTTGATAACAACCATAGCCTTTTAGTGCAATCAGGAAAACCTGTCGGGGTAGTAAGAACTCATGAAGAAGCCCCAAGGGTTTTAATTGCAAACAGTAATTTAGTGCCAAAATGGGCTGATTGGGAATATTTTAACAAACTTAAAGAGCGTGGTTTGATTATGTATGGTCAAATGACTGCAGGTAGCTGGATTTATATAGGCTCACAAGGGATTTTACAGGGAACTTATGAAACATTTGTGGCATGTGGTAAAAAGTACTTTAATGGAGATTTAAGCGGTAAGCTTCTCATTACAGGTGGACTTGGTGGTATGGGTGGTGCTCAACCCCTTGCTGCTACTCTTGCAGGTGCAACTTTTTTAGGTATAGATGTAGATCCAGAGCGTATTAAAAAAAGACTTGATACAAAGTACATTGATATCATGACTGAATCTTATGAAGAAGCAATTACTATCGTTTTGAAAGCCAAAGAGGAAAAAAAAGCTGTTTCTGTAGGGCTTGTGGGCAATGCTGCTGATGTACTTGAAAAGCTTCTTGCTGATGGTATTATTCCCGATATTGTTACTGATCAGACATCAGCACATGATCCGGTAAATGGGTACGTGCCATCCGGTATGAGTTTAGAGGAAGCATTTGATTTGAGAAAGAATGATCCAAAAAAATACAGAGAACTTGCTATAAAAACTATTGTAAGACATGTGAGAGCGATGCTTGAGATGCAGAAACGTGGCAGTATTGTATTTGATTACGGAAATAACATAAGGGAGTTTGCAAAAGAGGGTGGTGTGGAAAATGCTTTTGATTTCAATGGATTTGTTCCTGAATTTATTAGACCACTTTTTTGTGAAGGTAAGGGGCCTTTTAGATGGGTCGCTTTGTCTGGGGACCCTGAGGATATTTTTGAAACTGATAGGGCATTAATGGAGGCTTTTCCTGAAAACAAGCATATGGTTCGTTGGTTGCAAGAAGCGCAGAAAAAAGTGGTTTTTCAGGGATTACCCAGTAGGATATGCTGGTTGGGGCTTGGAGAGCGTGAAAAAGCTGGATTAATATTTAATGATCTAGTGAAAAGTGGGAAAGTGAAAGCACCAATAGTGATAGGTAGAGATCATCTTGATTGTGGTTCTGTTGCATCTCCAAACAGAGAAACCGAAGGTATGAAAGATGGTAGTGATGCTATTTCTGATTGGCCTTTATTGAATTTAATGTCGAATACGGCAGGTGGAGCTACATGGGTATCTTTTCATCATGGTGGCGGTGTAGGTATAGGATACTCACAACATGCTGGGATGGTAATCCTTGTGGATGGTACGGAGAGAGCGGAGCGCTGCATAAAAAGGGTTTTATTTAATGATCCTGCACTGGGGATTTATAGACACGCTGATGCTGGTTATGAAGAGGCAATTGAAGTTGGAAAGAAATTTGGAGTTTTAAAAGATATTTTAGAGTAAGTAGTGTAATGGAGAGATAGGAAAGTTTGATGTTCAAAGTTCAACTCGTGGAATACGGTATTTTAAAATTTTACTTACCAAGCATGAAATTTGTACCTATTCTTCCAGAACATGTAAGTATATGCCTTATTCCACAGGTTCAAGGTTTGGAATAGGATAGGTTATGATTGAGGTGAAGAGGATATGTGCGAATATAAATACGATAATTTTAAATGGTCTGGAAGAGTTGACTCTATAAATGATTATGCGACTTTTAGATGGCATCAAGTTATTAAGCAAATAAACCTTGATAAAACTGAGAAAGTTCAAAAACCGTCTATAGTTTTATTAGGATTTTGTTGTGATGAAGGTGTAAAAAGGAATATGGGTAGAGTAGGGGCGAAGGATGCCCCTGTTGTTATCAGAAAATATCTAGCATCTCTTCCATGGCATTGGGAAGATTTAAATTTGCTTGATGCCGGTGATATTCTTGTGGATGATGGACAGCTTGAAGATGGACAATTGATGCTTTCACAAAAAGTGGATAAAATAAGGTCAATGGGAGCTTTTCCCATAGTATTAGGTGGTGGTCATGAAGTGGCTTACGGGACATTTAGTGGAGTAAAAGATGTAAAACCTGTAATAGTAAATTTTGATGCCCATTTTGATAATAGGCCTTATGAAAATGGGGCATCATCAGGGACTATGTTTGCTCAAATTGCCGATGAAATGAAAGAATTTTATAAGTATTTATGTGTAGGGATACAAAAAAGTGGTAATACAAAACTTCTTTTTGATAGAAATAAAAAATTCGGTGGAAAATGTGTTTTTGCTGAAGAATTATTTAACGATTTGCAAAGTGTAATTAATGGGATTAAAAAATTTATTGAAAATACTTCTGCAGTCTATATGACTGTTTGTATGGATGTTTTTTCTTCATCTATTGCTTGTGGCGTGAGTGCTCCTATCCCTTTCGGTATCTTTCCTAATCATTTCTTAGCTTGTTTTAAGGAAATTGCAAAAACCGGGAAATTGGTAGCTTTTGATATTGCAGAAGTGAATCCATCTTTTGATACTGATGGTAGAACAGCAAGATTAGCTGCTCATATAATTTTTCATGTGGTGGAAAATGTTGCAGAATGGGGTTATCTATGAGAAAGGTTATTAAAAATATAAAACAGCTTGTGACACCGAAAAATCATGATTTTGCTGCCGGAGATAATGCTAAAAAGCTGCAGATTTATGAGGATGTGAATCTTGTTATAGAGGATGGGGTTATTGCGGATATTACGAAAAAAGATGTGGATTGCAATGACATAATTGATGCAAGTGGTAAATGTGTGTTGCCGGCGTTTGTGGATCCTCATACGCATATCCCTTTTATCGGTTCAAGAGAAGATGAGTTTAACAAAAGAATTATGGGTAAATCGTATATGGAAATTGCAAGGGAAGGTGGCGGTATAAATTCAACGGTTAGAGCAGTGAGAAATGCAACTTTTGAAGAGCTTTACAAGGCGGCTAAAAAGGATTTAGAATTAATGATTAAGCATGGTGTGGCTTCCATAGAGATGAAAAGTGGTTACGGTCTTGACTTGGAAAATGAATTGAAGCAGTTGCGTGTTATAAAAAAATTGCAAGAAGAATATCCACTTGATATAAAAGCTACTTTCCTTGGTGCCCATGAAATTCCACTTGAATATAGGGATGATAAAGAAAAATATATTAGAGTAATTACCGATGAGATGCTTCCTGTAGTTAAAAAAGAAGGTTTAGCTGACTATGTGGACATCTTTTGTGAAAAGGGTGTTTTTGAGCTTGATGATACAAGAAGGATACTTTCTGCTGCAAAAAGATTAGGATTTAAAATTAGGATTCATGCTGATGAGATTTACCCTCTTGGGGGTGCGGGTCTTGCCGCTGAATTTGAGGCTGTGAGTGCTGAACATCTTGTTAAGGTTAGCGATGAAAATATTGAAAAAATGATAGATACAGGTGTTGTTTTTAACTTGTTACCTGGGACTACTTTTTTTCTTATGTCCGATGATTTTGCTCCTGCAAGGAAAATTTTGGACAGAGGCGGGATTGTGGCTTTATCGACAGACTTGAATCCTGGGAGTTCATATACCCATTCATTACCTCTTATTATGGCCATTGCTTGTTTAAAGATGGGGATGACAATGGAAGAAGTGATAAACGCAGTAACCATTAATGGAGCATATTCATTGGAGCTTTCATATATAACAGGTTCTATTCATTTGGGTAAACAAGCCGATTTAATATTGTTAAATGTACCTGATTACAGATACATTGTTTATAATTTTGGTGTCAATCGAATTGAAAAGGTATTTAAAAAGGGAGTTGAAATCTCTAGTTGTTTTAAATAAAGGCAAAAATTGCAGTGATTCCAGGATGATAAAGTGCTTGATTATTTGTTTACATTGTGACATATTCAGAACCCAAAAATGCTAAATGGAGTAGTACTATGAAGGTTGTTTTACCTGATGATTCAGAGATAGAAGTAAAAGATAATGCCAGTGTGAAAGATGTTGCAGAAGCAATAAGTCGAGGTCTTGCAAAACAGGCTGTGGCTGGGATTATAAATGGAGAGATGGTGGATATTTATTGTAAAGTAAATGATGGAGATAAAGTAAAGATTATTACCGAAAGGGATAAAAATGGACTTGAAGTTCTAAGACATTCTACAGCTCATTTAATGGCTCAAGCTGTAAAGCGACTTTTTAAGAATGTGAAAGTTACCATTGGTCCAACCATTGAAGATGGTTTTTATTATGATTTTGATATTGATACCCCTTTTACAGAGGATGATCTTGAAAAAATTGAAGCTGAGATGTCGAGAATTGCTAAAGAGAATTTACCTATTAGAAGGAAAGAGGTTACTAAAAAAGAAGCTATAGAGTTGTTTAAAAAATTGGGTGAAGATTATAAAGTTGAGATAATAAACGAACTGGAAGAAGATATTGTTTCTGTTTATGAGCAGGGAGAGTTTGTTGATCTTTGTAGAGGACCTCACCTTGAATCTACTGGAAAAATAAAATATTTTAAGCTTCTTAGTGTTGCTGGTGCATACTGGAGAGGCGATGAAAACAATAAAATGCTTCAAAGAATTTATGGAACTGCTTGGTTCAAGAAAAGTGAACTTGATGAATACCTGCACAGACTTGAAGAAGCAAAGAAAAGGGATCATAGAAAATTAGGGAAAGATTTGGAGTTGTTTTCAACTTTCGATGAAATTGGAGCTGGACTTATTTGTTGGTTTCCAAAGGGTGCAAGGATTAGGTCGGTTATTGAATCCTTTTGGAAAGAAGAACATTTTAAAAACGGTTATGAAATGCTTTATACACCTCATATAGGGAAATCTTCTCTTTGGGAAACTTCTGGTCATCTCAAATTTTATCAAGAAAATATGTATTCCCCTATGGATATTGATGGGAATGATTACTATATAAAACCCATGAATTGCCCATTTCATATTATGGTGTATAAATCAAAAGTTCGTTCATATAGAGATTTACCGTTGCGTTTAGCTGAACTTGGTACCGTGTATAGGTTTGAACGATCTGGAGTTTTACATGGGTTGTTAAGGGTAAGAGGTTTTACTCAGGACGATGCACATATAATTTGTACTCAAGAGCAGATTGTTGACGAAATAAAAGAAGTTTTAAATTTTTCTTTGAAAATGTGGAAAGATTTCGGTTTTGACCAGATTAAAGGGTATATTGCCACACGTCCTGAGAAAAGTGTAGGTGATGATGAAATGTGGGAAAAGGCCACACATTCTCTTGAGAATGCTATTAAAGATTCTGGTATAGAGTTTGAATTGGATGAAGGTGGAGGTGCATTTTACGGCCCTAAAATAGATCTTAAGATTAGGGATGCTATAGGAAGAGAATGGCAAATGACGACTATTCAATTTGATTTTAATCTTCCTGAACGTTTTGATATGACATATGTGGATAGAGATGGTAAAGAAAAAAGACCTTTTATGGTGCATAGAGCGCTACTTGGATCTCTTGAAAGATTTTTTGGTGTATTAATAGAACATTATGCTGGAGCTTTTCCATTTTGGCTTGCTCCTGTTCAAATAAGAATAATCAATGTTTCCGATGCCCAATATGATTACTGTAGAGAAATAGAAAGTAAGTTGAGAAAAGAAGGCTTTAGGGTTGAGTTTGATAATAGGAATGAAAAAATAGGTTATAAAATTAGAGAAGCACAACTTCAAAAGGTCCCACATATGATTATTATTGGAAATAATGAAGTTGAAAAATCAACTGTTTCTGTGAGATTGAGAACAGGGGAAAATAAAAATAATCTTGATTTTTTTGATTATATTAGTGTAATAAAAGAGCTGGATAATTATCGTAGTAATAAGTTGTGGAGGTGATTTATAAAAAAGGAAGACAAAGACAGAGTAAACGAGGAGATTACTGCTCCTGAGGTAAGGTTGATATTGGAAGATGGAAGTCAGTACGGAATAGTTAGTATCGATGAGGCGTTAAAGGTTGCAGAAGATAGTGGGCTTGATCTTGTAGAAGTAGCACCAAGTGCTAAACCGCCGGTTTGTAAAATAATGGATTATGGTAAGTATAAGTTTGAGAAAAACAAAAAAGAGCGTGAAGCCCGTAAAAAGCTACGTCAACATCAAATTGAAGTAAAAGAAATGAAATTTAGACCTAAAATTGAAGAGCATGACTATCAGGTAAAACTGAAGCATGTAAAGAGATTCTTAGAAGATGGCGATAAAGTTAAGATTGTGATGAGATATCGTGGTAGAGAAATGATGTTCCAGGATCAAGGTCTTGAAATTTTAAATAGAGTTGTAAAAGATCTGGAAGATCTCTGTGTTGTTGAAAAACACCCAGAGATGCAGGGTCGTCAGCAGATAATGGTGCTTGCACCGAAACACAATTAAGTTTAGGAGGTATGAATGCCAAAGGTAAAAACCCACAGAGGGGCTGCCAAAAGATTTAAGGTGACTGGCAGCGGAAAAGTTAAGTACAAAAAGAGTGGCTTGAGGCACCTCCTTTCCTCAAAAGCCACAAAGAGAAAGCGCGCTTTGCGCCACCCTGGCATCCTGGAAGGAGCTGATGCCCAGAATGTCAAAAAATTAGTACCGTATCTTTAAAAAAAGGAGGAGAATGTGCCAAGAGCTAAAGGTGGATTTAAGACAAGAAGGCGTAGGAAAAAATGGTTAAAACTTACTAAAGGGTTTCGTGGTGCAGCGAATAACGTTTACAGAAAAAGCCGTGAAGCTGCAGAACGTGCTTTAGTATATGCTTATAGGGACAGAAAGCAGAGAAAAAGAGAATTTAGAAAGCTTTGGATTATTCGTATTAACGCGGCAGTCAGGCAGTATGGTTTAAGTTACAGTAAGTTTATGGGGTTGTTGAAAAAAAATAATATTGAGATTAATCGTAAAGTTCTTTCTGAGATGGCGATTCACAATCCCGAAGAGTTTGAAAAACTGGTCAAAAAAGTTACTGGATAACCTATTTCATAAACCGGGGGTTTCCCCGGTTTTTTTTATATTTTTATTAAACATTTTGGTTGATTTATGTTTTATACAGAAACTTTATGTTTTTCAGATTATGATAAATCAACCGAAGTGTTTGATAAAACTTAGAGTATTGTGGGGTGTTTTATGGAGCTTGATTTAAGCAGTGTAAAAGGTTTTGAAGAAGAGATAGAAGCAAGTGCTACCATTGATGAGTTGTATAAAATAAAAGTAAAATATCTTGGTAAAAAAGGTAGTATTTCTCTGTTAAATAAACAAATGAAAAATTTTCCACCTGAGCAGAGACCAGAAATTGGTAAAAAGATTAATGAGCTCAGAATAAAATTTGAAGAATTATACAATGCCAAGTATTACAGATTAAAAGAAGAAGAGAAGAAAAAAAGACTTGAACTGGAATCTATTGATATCACTATCCCAGGATTCCCTTTTGTGCCTGGGGCATTACATCCTATTACAAAAACTTACTATGAAATTGTGGATATTTTTACAGCTATGGGTTTCGAAGTAGCTACTGGTCCTGAAGTAGAATATGATTATTACAATTTTGAAGCTTTAAATATACCAAAGGAGCACCCTGCAAGAGATATGCAAGACACTTTTTATATCACAGATGATATTTTGTTAAGAACACATACATCACCTGTGCAAATTAGAGTAATGGAAGCAAATACTCCTCCCATCAAAATTATTGCTCCTGGTAAAGTTTATAGATGTGATCATGATGTTACTCACTCTCCAATGTTTCATCAGGTGGAAGGGTTGTTGGTAGATGAAAAAGTAACATTTGCTGATTTAAAAGGAACGCTAACTCTTTTTATAAAAAGAATGTTTGGTGAAGATATTCCAGTTAGGTTTAGACCGAGTTTTTTCCCTTTTACAGAGCCAAGTGCTGAAGTAGATATGGGTTGTGTGATTTGTGGTGGTAAAGGTTGTAGAGTTTGCGGTTACACAGGATGGTTAGAGATTTTAGGGTGTGGGATGGTAGATCCTGAAGTTTTCAGATCGGTTAAGTATGATACTAATAAATATCAGGGATATGCATTTGGGATGGGGATTGAGCGTATTGCCATGCTAAAATATGGCATTGATGATTTGAGATTGTTCTATGATAATAAATTAAGGTTTTTGAAACAATTTTAAGGAGATTAGGTGATGAAGGTATCTTATAGCTGGTTATCCGATTTTTTAGATATAAAAGGTATTGATCCTAAAGATTTAGTTGATAAGCTTACCATGAGTGGACTTGAAGTTGAAGAGTTAGTAATTAAAGAAAAAGTCGATAATGTTGTTTTTGGGAAGGTATTAGAAAAAGTAAAGCATCCAGATGCTGATAAATTATCCATATGTAAAGTATACGATGGTTTGGAGACATATCAGGTCATTTGTGGTGCGGCTAATGTTGATTCTGGTCAAATCGTTCCTTTTGCTAGGATAGGTGCTAAATTACCTGTTGGATTAAAAATTAAGAAGGCTAAAATTAGAGGAATTGAATCTTATGGTATGATTTGTTCTGCATCTGAACTTGGTTTAGAAGATAAAAGTGATGGAATTATGGTTTTGAATGTATCTGAGGAGAAGTTAGGTGAAAATGTTAGTGAATATCTTGGTTTAGAAGATGTAATTCTTGATATTTCTATTACACCAAACAGGGCTGATTGTCTTAGTATTTATGGAATAGCAAGAGAAATTTCAGCATTATTCAATTTACCGTTGAAGAATAAAACTTATAGTCTTACTGAAGTGGATGAAAATGCGGCTGATTACAAGAAAGTAGAAGTGAAAGATAAAGATAAATGTCCTATTTATCTAGGTAGGATTATCAAAGATGTGAAAATACAAGAGTCTCCTGTTTGGATGCAAAATAGATTACGTTCGGTAGGGGTAAGGCCTATAAATAATGTGGTTGACATAACAAATTATGTTCTTTTTGAGTATGGGCAACCTTTACATACGTTTGATATGTCAAAACTAAAAGGAAATGTGATTATTAGGACTGCAAAACCTGGTGAAAAAATTATAACCCTAGATGGTAAAGAGAGGGAATTAAAAGATTATATGTTGGTAATTGCTGATGAAGAGAAGGTTATAGCTGTTGCTGGGATTATGGGGGGAGAGCATTCTGGTATATGTGATAAGACAAAAGATGTTTTTTTAGAATGTGCTTATTTTAAACCTGAAAGTATCAGGGTAACAGCAAGAAGATTAGGTATGCAAACAGATTCATCGTACAGGTTTGAAAGGGGGATAGATAAAGGTAATGTATTTAACATGGTTGATTATGCAGCATGTTTATTGCAAGAATATGCTGATGGAAAGGTGCTAAAAGGGGTACTATCAAATGATTATGATAAGGTGAAACCTGTTAAAGTTACTTTTAGTTTATCAAAAGTCAATAAGTTGCTTGGTACTGATATTAAAACTGAAGAAGCCAAGGATATTCTGGAGAGATTACAATTTAAAGTTTATTCTCATAGTAATAATGATTATGAAGTTGAAGTACCTACACATAGGGTTGATATAGAAAGATGGGTGGATATTGCAGAAGAGATTGCTAGAGTTTATGGATATGATAAGATTGATACCACAATACCTGAAATAAAAGCTGATAGCAAACAAGCACCATTATTTTTAAAGATTCAAAAAGAAGTTAGAGAAAGCTTGAAAACGCTTGGTTTTTATGAGGCTATTAATTTTTCTTTTATGAATGACGATTATCTTGCTAAATTTGATGAAAAAGAGAAATTTGTGTATTTAAAAAATCCTTTAAGTGAAGATATGAATGCTCTTAGAACTTATGTGTTTCCAGGGCTCATAACAAATATTGTTGGAAATCTTAGACAAGGGTTTGTTCATGGTAGATTTTTTGAGTTTGCAAATGTTTTTGTTAAAACTTCTGAAGATAAACTGCCTGAACAGAAATTACATTTAGCTCTTTCGATTACAAGCGAGTTTTGGCCTTTATCTTGGTTAGTAAAAGATGCGGTTGAGCCTTTTTATTATCTTAAGGGCATTGTAGAAAATATTTTTTTGAATTATAAGTTGAAGTACTCTTTTGAAAGAAGTGATAAAAGGTTTTTGCATCCTGGTAAAAGCGCATATTTAATTTGTAATGGTAAGAGAGTGGGGTTTATGGGAGAGCTTCATCCTGATATTATTGAATATTTAGATGTTGATAAAAATATATTCATAGCAGAAATTTTCTTTGATGAAATTGTTAAGCTAATTGAGTCAAATAAAATTAAATATAAAAAGTTTTCAGTATTTCCTTCAGTAACTAAAGATTTATCTGTAGTTGTCGATAAAGATGTTTTTGTTTACGATATGATTAAATCTATTGAAAAGATGAGCAATCTTATAGATGCAGTAATCCTTTATGATGTTTATAAAGGTGATAAAATTGGTAATGAAAAAATAAGCATTACTTTTAGAATCTTTTTCAGTTCAATTGAAAGAACTTTGACTGATGAAGAAACAAATAATTTGCTTGAGAAAATCATTAGTGATTTAAGAGAAAAATTTGGTGCAGAGTTAAGATAGAAAATTTGGTTTGTAATTGGGTTATCTAAATAACCCCAAACTGGTTTATATTTCAAATAGATATACGTTATTGTTTGTGGAAAAACGTTTTTTTCATTCTCGCAAAACATCCGGTTTTGCTCTGAGGCAAGTTCCTCTAAAACCGCCGTCCATGGCGGTTTTATGGGAACTTGGACTTAGAAAATGTTTTTCCATAAACAATTTCAAGCAAAGTTGTACAAAAAATGGGGTGACTCCAGTGTAAGTAGTCGTTGACAGGATAATAAGTTTATAGTAAATTTTTAATATGGATGGATTAAGAGAAAAACTTGAAGCATTAGAAAATAAAATTGACAAACTGTTAAAAAATTACAAAGAGTTACAACTTGAAAATACTGAATTAAAAGAAAAGATTCAACAATTAGAGTTAAAAATTGAGGAGTATGAAAAGGAAAAATTTTTAATAGTTGAAAAAATTGAGAACCTGGTTAATAGGATTTAATAAGAGGTGTGGCGGTTTGAAGGTTTCAGAAGTATCTATATATGGCAATAAATATAGAATAAGATCGGAGTTAGATGAGGGGTTTTTGAAAGAAGCTGCAAAACTGGTTGAAAATGGGATGAGAGATATAGAAAAAAATTATAAAATTTTGACAACTTCTAAGATTGCCATAATGGCAGCATTTAACTTGGCTGCTGAGTATTTAAAGTTAAGAAATGAAATAACTTTTTTAGAAGTTAAACTTGGTGAAATAGAAAAAAAAATTAATTTGGCAGAGGGTTAAGAAAAGCCCCTGCGGTGTGCGATTCAGTGTAGAAAATTTGGAGCCAACACCTCTTAAATGAGGGATGATACTGGCTGTGGTGTGCAGGCCCACCTTGTAGTGGGAAGCCTAAAGCAGCCGTGATTCCCTCAACCTGGTTAGCCAGGGCTGCAAATGGACTACACGGTCGGCACTCGCGGGGGCTTTTTTTTTTATGTGGTGATATGAAAATATTAGATGCTTTAAAGCCTAAAAAATTTGAAGATATTATAGGGCAGGATCATCTTACAGGAAATAATACCCTTTTTAGAAAACTAGTAGAAAGGGGAGATTTTACATCTTTAATATTAATTGGTCCACCTGGTAGTGGAAAAACGAGTATTGCCTCAATTATTGGTAAGTTTCATTCTTTAAGTTTTTACAGGCTACATGCAGCAAACAGTAACGCTGCTGATATAAGAAGAATTGCAGAAGAAACAAAAGGGTTTGGCCGACAGTCAATTGTTTTCATTGACGAGATTCACCATTATAGTAAGTCTCATCAGAATTTACTGTTAAATTTAATTGATGAACAGTACATTAAATTGATTGGGGCATCTACTGAAAATCCATATTACAACTTAATTCCACCATTGAGGTCTAGGAGTTTATTATTCAATTTAATAAAGCCAGACAAAGCAGTGCTTAAGAAGATTTTTCAAAAAGGGATTTTATGGGTTAAAAAAGAATTTGCTGTTAAAGAAGTAAAAGTTGAAGATGAATTTATAGAACTTTTGCTTCAAATTGCTGATGGTGATATTAGAAGGTTATTAATTTCTATTGAAAATTCAGCACTGATAGCTGAAAGAAAGGATGGGACTTTAATCTTTGATAAAAAAATACTTGATAAGCTCCCGTATGATTTCAGATACTCGAAGGATGAGCATTATCATGTGTTATCAGCAATGATTAAAAGCATAAGGGGTAGTGATCCTGATGCTGCATTACTTTGGTGTTTTAAGCTTTTGAAAAGTGGGGTGGATCCAAAGATAATTTTTAGAAGGCTTCTTATTTCTGCCTCGGAAGATGTGGGAAATGCAATGCCAGATGCTCTAGTTTTTGCAAATGCCGCATATGAAGCTTTTGAAAAAGTTGGTTTGCCTGAGGGTAAAATTATTATGTCTCAGCTTGTTACATATTTGGCATCATGTCCAAAAAGTAATTGTTCTTATGTTGCTTTGAAAGAGTGTGAAAAGTTTTTAAAAGAAAAAAATCCTATACCTCCGGATCATTTAATAGCTGGGAGTAGAAAGTATAAGTATCCTTTTGATTATGGTGGTTTTGTAAAACAGGCTTACTGTAATGAAGACATTTTGTTTTATAAACCTTCAAAAATGGGGTTTGAGTCAAAATTTTTGGAAAGACTTAAACGACTTTGGGGATCTGAAAAGTATGAACAAAAGTGAATTACGCAAAAATGTTAGAATGTTAAGAAATAACATGAAAGAATCTCTGGTTAGAAAAAAGAGTAAAGTAATTGTAGATAAGTTCTTATCTATGTGTGGAGATTATGAGAGTTACCTTCTTTATTATAGTTTTGATAATGAGGTGAGAACTATTGAATTGATTAGTTGTCTTTATAAGAAAAGTAAGAAAGTTTATTTACCAATTTTAGATAATAAAAAGTTTTATGTTGGTGAATTTATAGGTTTTAATAAAATGAATAAGAATGTATATGGGATTTTTGAACCAACTGAAAAATTAGATTTAAATAAGTTTGATGTAATTGTAGTGCCGGGTGTGGCTTTTGATGAAGAGTGTTTTAGACTTGGTTTTGGTAAAGGTTATTATGATCAGTTTTTAAAGTTTTCGAAAAGAAAGATATGTGTGGGGTTTGCCTACGACTTCCAGGTAGTTAAAAAGCTACCTGTGGATGATCATGATGAAAAACTAGACCTGATTATTACTGAAAAAAGAATAATAGGAGGCGAATAATGATTTGGTTGTATGTGTTACTAGCTGTTGTTGGTTTAATTATTGGATTTTTGCTTGGAATAATTATTCAGAAGAAAAAGAATGAAAATGAGAATATTAGGCTGAATAAAACAGCAGAAGAGATTATTAGCAGAGCAAAAAGAGAAGCGGATGAAATAGTTAAGGAAGCAAAACTTGAAGCCAAAGAAATAATTTTCAAAGGTAAGCAAGAGCTTGATAAAGAGGTTAAAGAGAAAAGAAAAGAGCTTCAACTGCAAGAAAAAAGACTTATCTCAAAAGAAGAAACAATTGATAAGAAACTAGAACTTGTTGATAAGAAAGAAGAATTGATTTCAAAAAGGGAGCAAGAATTAGAAAACAAACTTTTGCAGATTAAAGAAAAAATGGAAGAGGCTGAGAATCTAAGGAGTCAATTATTAAATGAGATAGAAAAGGTTGCTGGGTTGACTCGTGATGAAGCAAAAGAAATGCTTATTAATGAAATGGTAGCAGAAGCTAAAAAGGAAGCTGCAAGAACTTTGAAAGAAGTTGAAGAAGAAACAAAATTAATGGCGGAGAAGAAAGCTCAAAGCATAATTGCTACAGCTATTCAGAGATGTGCTCCTGAATATGTTGGAGAAGTAGTTGTTTCTGTTGTAAGTTTGCCAAATGATGAGATGAAGGGGAGAATCATTGGGCGTGAAGGTAGAAATATTAGGACATTTGAAAGTATTACTGGTGTTGATATCATTGTTGATGATACACCAGAAGCGGTTATATTGTCGTCTTACGATCCGTTTAGAAGAGAAATTGCTAAAATGACGTTGGAAAAATTAATTGCTGACGGCAGAATACATCCAGCTAGAATTGAAGAAGTTTATGAAAAAAGTAAAGCTGAATTAGAAAAATATATTCTTGAGATAGGAGAAGAAACAGCATTTAATCTTGGTTTACATAATATTCATCCTGATTTGTTAAAATTAATTGGTAGATTAAAGTATAGAACTAGTTATGGCCAAAATGTTCTTGCACACTCAATTGAGGTTGCAAAAATTGCAGGAATTATGGCTGCTGAGTTAGGTTTAGATGAAAAATTAGCTAAAAGGGCGGGACTTTTGCATGATATTGGTAAAGCCATTGATCAAGAAAGTGAAGGTTCACATACAGAGATAGGTGTAGAGATAGCTAAGAAATATAATGAACATCCAATGGTGATAAATGCTATTTTGTCTCACCATGGTGAAGAGGAGTTTAAATTTGTAGAGTCAGTACTTATACAAGCTGCTGATGCCATTTCTGCTTCTAGACCTGGGGCTAGAAGAGAAGTTCTTGAATCTTATATTAAACGTTTAGAAAAATTGGAGGAAATTGCTGGTTCTTTTGAAGGTGTTAATAAAAGTTTTGCTATTCAGGCGGGTCGTGAAGTTAGAATTATTGTAGAACCAGATAAAATTGGAGATGATGAGATAATTACACTTTCAAGAGATATTTCTAAAAGAATTGAGGAGGAGCTTACTTATCCAGGACAGATAAAAGTGGTAGTGATTAGAGAATCAAGAGCTGTAGAGTATGCTAAATAGGTGAATAACTGTATGTTTTTGTTTTATAAAATAAAAAGTTTAAATGGTTGCTTTGAATCAGTAAAGATAGGATGATTCTGATATGAATATACTTTTTATAGGTGACCTAATAGGGAGAGCAGGTAGGAAGGTAGTATCTGCTCTTCTTGATTCAATAAAATATGAGTATGGAATTGATTTGGTTATAGCCAATGGTGAGAATTCTGCAGGTGGTTTTGGTATAAATGAGAAAATTTATAAGGAGTTGAGAAATAAAGGGATCGATATCATCACAACCGGTAATCATATTTGGGATAAAAAAGAAACAGTAAATCAATTTGATAAGATGGACTATCTTATAAGACCAGCAAATTATCCAGAAGGAGTGCCAGGTAATGGTTTTATTTCTGTAGCAGTAGGAGATATGGAAGTTACAATTATCAATTTAATGGGTAGAGTTTTTATGTCTTTGGCTGATTGTCCATTTAGAGCTTTTGATAACATCTATGAAAAAGTATCAAGAAATGTAGTATTGGTAGACTTCCATGCTGAAGCAACAAGTGAGAAAAATGCTTTTGGCCTTTATGTTGATGGAAGAGCAACAGCAGTAATTGGAACTCATACCCATGTTCAAACTAATGATGATAGGCTACTTCCAAAAGGAACATTTTATATTTCAGATGTTGGTATGTGTGGAGCACTTGATTCTGTAATAGGGATGGAAAAAAGTGCTCCTATAAACAGGTTTCTTACAGGGATACCTTTAAAATTTGATGTTGAAAAGAAAGGAAAAATGGTATTTAATGCCGTAGTTTTATCTATAGACAAAGATACAATGAAGGTAAAAAAATTTAATAAAATTTTTAAAGTAATTGAGGGGTAATTCTATGGATATTAAAAAAGAAATTAGAAAATTGTTAGAAGAGAAAGATGCTGTATTATTAGCTCATAATTACCAAATTGATGATATTCAAGAAATAGCAGATTTTACAGGTGATTCTTTAGGTTTAAGTATTGAAGCATCAAAGGTAAAACAAAAGACAATTGTTTTTTGTGGTGTTCATTTTATGGCAGAAACTGCATATATTCTTTCTCCTAATAAAAAGGTGTTGTTACCTGAAATTGATGCAGGGTGTCCAATGGCTGATATGGTGACAGCAGAAGGTGTTAGAGAATTAAAAAATAAATATCCTGGAGTCCCTGTTGTCTGTTATGTAAACTCATCAGCAGAAGTTAAAGCAGAATGTGACATTTGTTGTACATCTGCGAATGCAATTAATGTAGTAAATTCCCTTAAATCAGATAAAGTTATTTTTGTTCCTGATAAGAATCTTGGCCATTATGTTTCTCGGTTTGTTGATAAGGAAGTAATTCTTTGGGATGGTTTTTGTCCAATACATCATAAAGTTAGAAAAGAGCAAGTGTTGAAACTTAAGAAAAAATATCCTGATGCTGTTTTTATAGCACACCCTGAGTGTCCACCTGATGTAATCGATATTGCTGACCATGTTTGTTCTACATCAGGGGTTTACAAATATGTCAAAGAAAGTAACAAAAAGCGTTTTATTATAGGTACTGAGCAAGGGGTGGGATATAGATTGAGGAAAGAAAATCCAGATAAAGAATTTATATTTGCTTATGAGAATTTTGTTTGTAAAAATATGAAGAAAACAAACCTACGTAAAGTTTATGATGCTCTTATAAAAGAACGATATGTTATAACTGTTGATGAGGAAATCAGAGAAAAAGCTTTAAAATCTATTCAAAGAATGTTAGATATTCCTAGAAACTATTGATAATGTGATATGAGAGAAGTTTTTAGTAATACTATTTTGTTTGTGTTGACATATTAAGTGTTTTAGATTATAGAACAGTGACTCATTAAAAATAAAACGCAGGGATTGTTATGAGTAAAGAAGTTATTGCTTTAGGCTCTGATCACGGTGGTTTTTATCTTAAGTCTATCATATCAAAATACCTGGAAAATTTAGGATATATTGTTAAAGATTTTGGTACATATGATGATAAATCTGTGGATTATCCTGATTATGCTTATAAAGTTGCAGCATCTATTTCGAGGGGAGAAATAGAAAGAGGGGTTATTATTTGTGGGACAGGTATTGGAATATCAATTGCAGCAAACAAGTTTCCTGGTGTGAGAGCAGCTCTGTGTTGGGATTCTTATACTGCTAAAATGAGTAGACTTCATAATAATGCTAATTTACTGGCTCTTGGGGGAAGGATTATTGGAATTGAGCTTGCAAAAGATATTTTGAATACCTGGTTAAATACAGAATTTGAAGGTGGAAGACACTTAAGAAGAGTCAACAAAATAGATGAATTGGCAGCTAAATTTTGGTTAGAATATTTGGAGGCAAATAAATGAGTTTATATGAAAATGTAAAAAAAATTGACAATGAAGTTTATAATGCATTGATTAAAGAGATTGAAAGGCAGGAAACTCATATAGAGTTAATAGCAAGTGAAAACTTTGTTTCTTCAGCAGTATTAGAGGCTCAGGGTTCAATAATGACAAATAAATATGCTGAAGGGTATCCTGGTAAAAGATATTATGGTGGTTGTGAATTTGTGGATATTGCAGAGCAGGTTGCGATTGATAGAGCAAAAGAACTTTTTGGTGCAGAGCATGCCAATGTACAGCCTCATTCTGGCAGTCAGGCAAATATGGCAGTGTATTTCTCTGTATTGCAACCAGGTGATACAATTTTAGGTATGAATTTAAGTCATGGTGGTCATCTTACTCATGGTAGTCCAGTGAATTTTTCAGGTAGATATTTTAATGTGGTCTCATATGGGGTAGATAAAGAAACTGAGACCATAAACTATGAAGATGTAGAACGTCTTGCACTAGAACACAAACCTAAAATGATAGTAGTAGGTGCAAGTGCATATCCTAGAGTCATAGATTTTGAGGCATTTAGGAAAATTGCTGATAAAATTGGTGCCTATGTGATGGTAGATATGGCTCATATTGCGGGGCTTGTGGCTGCTGGTGTTCACCCCTCTCCAGTTCCATATGCCGATTTTGTTACAACAACAACTCATAAAACATTAAGAGGGCCTAGGGGTGGTCTTATACTTTGTAAAGAAGAATATGCAAAGAAAATAAATTCTCAAATTTTTCCTGGCATTCAAGGTGGTCCCCTTATGCATATAATTGCAGCAAAGGCAGTGGCCTTGAAAGAGGCTATGAGCGATGATTTTAAAGAGTATCAGAGGCAAATTGTTGCAAATGCTAAAGTACTTGCGGAAACTCTAAAAAATAGAGGTTTTAGACTTGTTTCTGGTGGTACTGATAATCATTTAATGCTTATAGATTTAACAGATAAAGGTATTACAGGTAAGGATGCTGAAGAGGCGCTTGGTAAAGCAAATATTACTGTTAATAAAAATACTATACCGTTTGAAACAAGAAGTCCATTTGTTACCAGTGGCGTAAGGATAGGAACACCTGCAGTAACTACAAGAGGAATGAAAGAGGATGCTATGGAAGCTATTGGTAACTTAATTGCTGATGTATTGTTGAATATTAATGATGAAGGAGTTATCAAAAATATACAAAAAGAGGTTTTGGTCCTTTGTGAAAAATATCCATTATATAAAGGTGTACTGTATTGAGACCAGATTGGGATGAATATTTTTTAGAAATTGTGAATATTGTAAAAAAGCGTTCTACCTGTTTAAGGAGACAAGTAGGAGCAGTAATTGTTAAGGATAGTCAGATTCTTTCTACAGGATATAATGGTGTTCCTAAAAATATTACACATTGCGAAATTGTGGGGTGTTTGAGGGTGAAATTGAATGTTCCTTCGGGTGAAAGACATGAGTTGTGTAGGGGTTTACATGCTGAACAAAATGCAATAATACAGGCGGCATATCACGGTGTTTCTATCAAAGGAGGAACAATATATACAAATACAAAACCATGCACCATATGTACAAAGATGATTATAAATGCTGGGATAAAAAGAATTGTATATGAAGAAGATTATAATGATTCTTTTGCTGATGAGCTTTTAAGCGAAACAGAAATCATTGTTGAACAAAAAAAAATACAGAAGTAAGGTGAAGTATGCCGTATTTTGGTTTTAAAGGTGGTATCCATCCTAAGTACAACAAAGAGAAAACCTGTGGTAAGAAAATTGAAAAATTAGAATTAAATGTTGGAGATGAAGTTGCAATTCCACTTATTCAACATATAGGAGCGCCAGCTAAAGCGGTAGTTAAAAGGAAGGATGTTGTAAAGAGAGGGCAGCTTATTGGTAGATCAAGTGGGTTTGTCAGTGCTAATATTCATTCTTCTGTTACAGGGGAAGTGTTAAAGATTGAAAATGTTTCTCATCCAATAATGGGTAGTGTACCTTCTGTGAAAATTAGAGTTACAGATATTGATAATGATTTTGTTCTTGTTGAGGATACTGATAAATTCCAGGATAAAGTTCTTGCTGCGGGGATTGTAGGTCTTGGTGGCGCAACTTTTCCATCTCATGTGAAACTGGCTCCACCAAAAAAAATAGATTACCTTATAATTAATGGTGCTGAATGCGAGCCATATCTTACTTGTGATCATAGACTAATGGTTGAAAATACAGTTGAAATAATAAAGGGTGCAAAGTTAATACAGAGCGAACTTGGAATAGAAAAATTGATTGTCGGTATAGAAAAAAATAAGCCTGATGCTATTAATGCCTTTGAGAAATTGATTGTCAAGTATGAGTTTGAAGTAATTCCACTGGATGTAAAATATCCTCAAGGTGGTGAGAAGCAACTCATTAAAGCAACAGTTAATAGGGTTGTACCTGAAGGGAAATTGCCTTTGGAAGTGGGTGTTATTGTTCACAATGTGGGGACATGTCTTGCTATATATGAAGCTTTTGAGAGGGGAAAACCTCTTATAGAAAGAGTGGTTACCATAACCGGAGCGGTGAAAGAGCCTAAAAATCTTATTGTACCAATTGGTGTACCGGTAAGAAAATTAATAGAATCTTGTGGTGGACCTGTTGGAGATATAAAAAAAATTGTAATGGGTGGGCCTATGATGGGGTTTTCCATTTTTGATTTAGATACTCCTGTAATGAAAGGAACTAGTGGCATTATTTTGTATAGAGATACTGATTTACCTGATTTATCAATGAATAATTGTATTAGATGTGGTAAATGTGTAGAAGCATGTCCTATGGGACTTGTACCAGCTATAATGGAGCAATTTTCTGTTAATGAAATGTATGAAACATTGAAAGATTGGCATGTTTTAAATTGCATTGAATGTGGTTGTTGCAGTTATGTATGCCTTTCAAGAAGACCTCTTGTGGGATACTTTAAAACAGCAAAGAGAGAAATAATGAATATGATGAGGCAGAAGAAAGATGCAGCAAAATAAGTTATTAGTTACCTTTTCCCCTCATGAGAGGGACGAATTGAAAACAGACAAAATAATGCTTTATGTTGTTTATGCTTTAATTCCTGCTATGGGTGTTTCAATTTACTATTTTGGTTATTATGCTGTAAAAACATATCTTTTAACAATTATTTTTACTCTTTTTTTTGAAGCAGCTTTTCAGAAAATCAGTAAAAGAAAGATAACCTTACATGATAATTCTGCACTAGTGACAGCCATTTTACTTGCTATGAATTTGCCTCCATCAAGTCCATGGTGGTTAATATTTGTGGGTAGTTTTATTGCTATTATTGTGGGAAAACAGGTTTTTGGTGGTCTTGGGCAAAATCCATTTAATCCTGCCTTAGTGGCAAGAGTGTTTTTACTTATTTCTTGGCCAGCTCAGATGACAAATTGGATAAAGCCTGTACCTATTACGCAAAAGTTTATGATTGATGCGGTTAGTGTAGCAACACCACTTGGGCAGTCAAAAACAGAAGTGCTTACCTATGGAAAAATTGTATCAAGTGAAATTGCCAATGTAAGTAATCTGTTCTTAGGTAATGTGGGTGGTTCACTGGGTGAAATTTCTGCCATTGCAATAATTTTGGGTGGTTTGTTCTTACTCTATAAAAGAATAATTTCATGGCACATACCTGTAAGTTATATTACTGCTTTTTTGGTTGTTATAATTCCTTATTGGATATTTAGTCCTGAAAAGACCTTGAATCCGTTGTTACATCTCTTTTCAGGAGGTTTAATGCTTGGTGCTTTTTTTATGGCTACAGATATGGTTACCAGCCCTGTTACGAAAAAAGGGCAGGTTATTTTTGGTATTGGTTGTGGTATATTAACTGCAGTGATTAGATTGTTTGGTGGCTATCCTGAAGGAGTTTCTTTTGCTATTCTTATTATGAATGCTTTTGTTCCGTTGATAGATTATTATTTAAGACCAAAAAGTTTTGGTGAGGTTACCAGTGCGTGATAATGGATTTAAAATGGTATTTGTTTTGACTGTGATTGGTGTAATTGCTGCTACAGCTCTTGCTATTGTCAATTCTATGACCAAAGAGAAGATTGAGTATCAATATAGACTGGAGTTACTGAAAGCATTAAAAGTAGTGTTGCCAGAATATGATAATTCACCAGATAAAGATTTAAAAGTTATAGGTGGTAAAACTGTTTATGTGGCTAAAAAAGGTGGGAAAATAGTTGGTTATGCTGTGAAGTCAATTTCTGAAAAAGGATATGGTGGTAGTATTGTAGTACTTATAGGTGTAGATATTAATGGAAAAATTTCAGGTATTGAAATTTTAAAGCATGCTGAAACTCCTGGTCTTGGTTCAAAAATAGAAGAGAAATGGTTTAAAGATGAATTTAAAGGGCTTACTCTAAAAGATAATATTGCTGTGAAGAAGGATGGTGGTATAATTGATCAGTTTAGTGGTGCCACGATCAGTCCTCGTGCTGTTAGTGAAGCTGTTAAGAATGGATTAAAGTTTATAGTGAAGGATGTGTTGGAGGGCTCAAAATGAAAATGAGAATTTTTTTTGAAGGGCTTTGGAAAAACAATGCTGTTTTTAAACAAGTATTGGGAATGTGTCCTACTCTTGCTGTAACTACTTCTGCAAAAAATGGTATAGGAATGGGGCTTGCAACAACTGCTGTGCTTGTATGTTCGAATATTGTTGTTTCTTTGATAAAAGATTTTATCCCTTCTAAAGTGAGGATTCCTGCTTATATTGTAGTGATTGCAAGTTTTGTTACAATGATAGATTTGCTGATGAATGCTTATGCTCATAGTTTGCATAAGAGTTTGGGATTATTTATCCCTTTGATTGTTGTAAACTGTGTAATTCTTGGTAGAGCAGAGAGTTTTGCATCTAAAAATAATGCAATAGATTCTTTAATAGATGGATTTGGTATAGGTTTAGGCTTTACATTAGCTCTTTTTATTTTGGGATGTGTTAGAGAATTGTTTGGTAATGGCTCTATTCTTGGTATAAATTTATTTGGAGAAAGTTTTAGCCCAGCTATTGTTATGATTTTACCTCCAGGAGCATTTATAGCATTAGGATTTTTACTTTTTATTATAAATTACTTAGATGAGAAAAATAATAAAAAGTCTTTAACTTAATTGCTTGCTAATGAAAAGTAGTAGATAATTTGTCAAAAAAAGGTGGGGTATGAAAGAGTTAATACTTATTTTTATAAGTGCTGTTCTTGTGAACAACTTTGTTTTAAGTAGATTTTTAGGTATTTGTCCTTTTTTCGGAGTATCTAAAAAGCTTGATACTGCCATAGGGATGTCTTTTGCTGTTACCTTTGTTATGACTATAGCAGGTGTTATTACATGGATAATACAATATACAGTTCTTAATCCACTAAACCTTGCTTATTTGCAAACTATTGTATTTATTCTTGTAATAGCATCTTTAGTTCAGTTTGTTGAGATGGTTATAGAAAAAACGTCTCCGGCCCTTTATAAGAGCCTTGGGATCTTTTTACCGTTGATAACTACAAATTGTGCAATACTTGGAGCTGCTTTATTAAATATTCAATTTAAATTTGATTTTCTTCAGATGCTTGTATTTACAATTGGTTCATCATTGGGGTTTGGCCTTGCCCTAGTACTTTTTGCAGGAATAAGAGAACGTATTGAATTATCAGATGTTCCTTTTTATTTTAGAGGGTTGCCAATAGCTTTTATTACAGCAGGTATTCTTGCTCTTGCTTTTATGGGTTTTTCCGGATTGGTAAAAATATGATACAAAGAGGTAAGTAGATGATTGAAGCTATAATTGTTGTTGGTGCATCTGGTTTTGCAGCAGGTTTTGGACTACTATTGGCATCTAAAAAGTTTAGTGTAGAAAAAGATCCAAGAATTGAAGATGTCAATGAACTTTTGCCTGGTGCAAATTGTGGTGGATGTGGATACCCTGGCTGTTCAGCTTTAGCAGAGGCTATTGTTTCTGGAGATACACCACCAACTGCCTGTCCAGTGGGCGGTGCAGAGTTAGCTGAAAAAATTGGAGAGCTATTAGGATTAGAAGTCGGTACAACTGTAAAAAAAGTAGCAAAAATAAAGTGTAAGGGTGGTCATAATGAATGCCCTTCAAAGTATGACTATTATGGTCCGTTAGACTGTCATGCCATTGTATTGCTAGGTGGTGGTAATAAAGGTTGTATTTATGGGTGTGTTGGCGGAGGTAGTTGTGTAAAAGCATGTAATTTTGATGCTCTTAAAATGGGAGAAAACGGAATTCCGGTTGTAGATGAAGATAAATGTACAGCCTGTGGATTGTGTGTAAAAGCTTGTCCAAGGAATTTAATTGAACTTATTGATGTTGAAAAAAGGTATCTTGTTACTTGTTCGTCAAAGGATAAGGGTGTAGAAACTAAAAAGGTATGTTCTGTTGGGTGTATTGCATGCAGATTATGTGCAAAGAATTGTCCAGTTGATGCTATAATGGTGGAAAATAATGTAGCATTCATACAACCAGAAAAATGTACAAATTGTGGAAAATGTGAAGAGGTTTGTCCTACAAAGGCAATAGTAAGACTTTGAAGTGAAAGATATAAAAAGGGTATGGTTGTTATACTGTTACAGTAATTCTTACAAAAGTTACTATAATTAAGAATAATTGTGATGCACATAAATTTTTTATTTAGAGTATATTAAAAACATAAAAAGTATTTTTAATTAAATCCAGTGAAGATATCAAAATAACTGCTTGAAAACATCATAAAAAAAGAATAAGCATTTCTCTGGATAGATTGCCATATAAGCAAACATATTCTTACCATTTTGAATTTAGTTGCTAGCAACTTTGGGGTATATTGATAAAGAAAATTTTTGAATAAACGTTGAATTAGGAGAATTATTTAATTGGTAAATCTGGTTTTTGATGAAGTTTTTCTGGAGCATAAAACATTTGTGGGCCACCCTGAAAATCCTGAGCGCCTCAAAAAACTTATTGCTACTCTTAAGAATTCAGAAATTTCAGATTTAATAAATTATTTAATACCTGATTATTGTTATGATTTGGAATTGCTCTCATTAGTTCATACAAAGCCTTATATTGATGAATTTAGAACAGCTTGCAAGAAAAAGGAATATTTTATGCATAAAGATAATTCTATTTGTAGTGATTCTTTTGATGTGGCAGTTAAAAATGTGTTTGCGCACTTTTTTGCAGCTGATTATATTGTGTCAAATGAACCGAAAAAGATATTTGTGGCAGGAAGACCACCAGGACATCATGCAGATACAAACAAGGCTCTTGGGTTTTGCTTTTTCAATAATATTGCTCTAGTTGCAAAGTATTTACAAAAGATACATGGTGTTGGTAAAATACTTATATTTGATTTTGATGTTCATCATGGCAATGGTACGCAAAATATTTTTTATGAGGATGATTCAGTATTTTATCTAAGTATTCATGAGCATCCGACATTTTTATTCCCAGGTACTGGTCGTTTCTTTGAAAAAGGTAAAGGGGCTGGCTCTGGGTTTACACGCAATATTCCATTAAAACCTGAAGCAGATGATAATGATTTTGGTAAGGAATTTGTTGAAAAAGTTGTTCCAGCTTTTTATGAATTTAAACCTGAAATATTACTTGTTTCGGCAGGATTTGATGGACACAAAGATGATATCATTGGTGATTTGAGATATAGTACTTCCTTATACAGAAAAATTGGCTATGCGTTAAAATACTTAAGTGACAAATTTTGTGAAGGACATTTATTTGTTACTCTTGAAGGTGGATATGAACCTGATATATTATCAAGATGTGTTTTAAACTTTCTTGATGCTTTGAGTGATGATAAAATGATAGATGTATATGATTTGTTTGTTACAGATGAAATATTTGGTATTTTTTAATAAAAGGGGTTGCTATGTTTGTTAGAGATTGGATGACAAAAAATGTGATTTCTGTTTTTCCTGATACAAAAATAGAAACTGCAGCATACATTATGAATATAAAAAATGTAAAGCATCTGCCTGTTATAGATAATGATAAGAGACTGATTGGAATAGTTGTTAAAAGCGATATTAGGGAAGTGTTACCAACTTCTAAGATTGATGAAAGAGAAAATTTTGACAAAAAACCTGAGTTGGTTAAAGAGATTATGTCAACAGATGTGGTTTCCATCAATGAAAATGATACATTGGAGGATGCTCTACTTTATATTTATCAGGGTAGAATTGGTGCATTGCCTGTGACAAACGATGAAGAAAAGGTAGTGGGTATAATTTCAAGATATGATGTCCTTAGAGCGATGGTTTCAATTATGGGGCTTGAAGAGCCAGGTAGTAGAGTGGATGTGGTATTAGAAGATAAGCCAGGTATGCTGGAGCATCTTGCAAGAGAATTTAAAGAGCTTGGGATAAACATTATTTCTGTGATAGTTTCAAATACCGGTGATTATAAAAGGATAGTTTCTATCAGATTTGATGGGTTGTTTAAACATAAAGTAGAAAAACATCTTGAATCTAAAGGTTTTGAAATTTTCCATCCCTGGAAAATCTAAGAAAAAGTATATTGTATTATCTTTGATTGATAATTTTATAGATTATTTTATTGCTTATTTTTCGAAAAAAATACCGATAAGTTACTAAAATAGGTTTAAGTGTTGCATTTATTTAAACAGTATTTTATTTTTTGTTTATGAAAGATATCTTAAATAAGACTTCGATTGTTAAAATGAAACTTTTAGAACTTTTTTTTATTGGTGATGAGAACTGTTTTTACCGATTAAATGATGTTGCTGACGAGTTGGATGTCAATATTAATACTGTAAAACTGGTATTTTCTGAGATGAAAAAGATGGGATATTTTGTTTCATTGAGAGGTAAAGGGTTTAAAATAAATAAAGAAATGTTTAATAAGAAGAAAAATTTTCATGTATTTTTAGATGAGATAACTAGAATTGTTAATAAAATGAAAGGGGGCGGTTTTTTTAATGATGAACTTCTTTTTGCCTTTTATAATGCAATAAACAGAGATGTCGAGACCGATATATATTATGTAGATGAAGATTATTTAAATTTATATGTGGGAAGAAGAGAGCTTGAAGAATATCTTGGTGTTGAAATACAACCTATTTTGATTTCTGAAGCGTTAAAAAGGCTAGAGGAAGGGTATCTTGAAGAAGGTTTGCTTATTACTACTTATTATTGTCTAAAACGTCTTGAGAATTATGCTAATAACGTAGTCAAGATATTTCCGTTAAAAATTACACCGCCAATTGATTCTTTGATTAATTTTTCAAAGGTGAGTTTGTTAGACACAATTCTTGTTATTGCAATTAATGAGGAAATGAAAAAAAGATATGAAGATTCTTATTATGCTTTAAAAAGAAAGTATAAGAATTTAATTTTTGTTACTCTAGATGAGATTAGCGAAAAAAAAGAGCTTATTAATAAAGCAAAATATGTATTAACATTAAAGCATCTTTATGAATCAAATCAGAAATTGTTTAGCAAAGTAAAGAACCTGATCGTCTATTCAAGGTTTCATGATGATGAAGGAGTAAATATGCTTATCGATATTGTAAAAGATAGTAGGAGGAGTTAATGATAATAGTTGGGGTAGATACCGGTGGAACGTTTACAGATTTTATTTATAGGAAAGACGGAAAATGGGGAGTCTACAAGATTTTATCAACACCTCACAATCCTGCGGAAGCTGTACTGAAAGGGCTTGAATATATTCTTGAGGGAAAACCTGGAAATATTACTCATGGTTCTACTGTTGCGACAAATGCAATTTTAGAAAAGAAGGGAGCAAATACTGCCCTTATTACCAATAAAGGTTTTGAAGATGTTATTGAGATAGGGAGACAAAATCGAAAAAATTTATATGATTTGTATTTTCAGAAAAACAAGCCGCTTGTACCTTCATCGATGAAATTTGGAATTGATTGCAGAGTAAATGCAAATGGGGAGCTAGTCAAAGATATTAAAATTGAGGATATTGAAAAGGTAATTGATAAGTTAAAAGCTTTTGAAGCAGAGTCTGTGGCAGTTTGCTTTTTATTTTCCTTTTTAAATAGTGAGCATGAAAAGATAGTTGGTGAGTATTTAAAAAAACATGGTTTTCATTATTGTCTTTCCAGTGAAATATTGCCGGAGTTTAGAGAATACGAGAGGCTTTCAACCACAGTAATTAATGCATATGTTTCACCAAAGATGGATAGATATATAAGCCATATAAAGGATAATTTAACGGAAGGAAGCAAATTGAGAATAATGCAGTCAAATGGTGGTATTATTTCTGCAGAAGTTGCAATGACTGAGTCTGTAAGAACCATCTTGTCGGGGCCAGCAGGCGGAGCTGTTGGTGCTTTTGAAATAGGGAAAATGGCAGGTTTTGAAAAACTTATTACTTTTGATATGGGTGGTACTTCCTCTGATGTTGCATTAATAGATGGTAGTCTTCCATTAACAGTTGAATCAGAAATAGATGGATTTCCTGTAAAAGTTCCTATGATTGATATACATACTGTAGGTGCTGGTGGAGGCTCAATAGCATACAAGGATGAAGGTGGTGCTCTGAGAGTTGGACCCATCAGTGCTGGGGCTGATCCTGGACCTATATGTTATGGAAAAGGTGAACAGGTTACTGTTACAGATGCAAATCTTTACCTTGGAAGACTTATTCCTGATCATTTTTTGGGCGGTCGTATGAAGCTTGATAGAGATAGACTTGAAAAATACTTTGATAGTTTAGCTAAAGAGTTTGGGCTTTCAAAAGTTGAGCTTGCTGAAGGGGTTTTGGAAGTAGCTAATACCAATATGGAGCGCGCAATTAGAGTAATTTCGGTGGAAAGAGGATACAATCCTTCAGAATTTACCCTGTTTTCATTTGGCGGAGCAGGTGGTATGCACGCAGCTTTTCTTGCAAAACTTCTGGGTATTCCAAGAGTGTTTGTGCCCAAGAATCCTGGGATATTATCTGCCATTGGAATGATACTATCAGATATTATTAAGGATTATTCAAAGACAATTATGCTGAAAGAAGCATTAAATTTTGATGAGTTGAAAGGTTATTTTGCTGAATTGGAAAAACAGGGTGTTGAAGACTTGTTGAATGAAGGAATTGAAAAAGAAAATATTACGTTAGAATTATATCTTGATATGAGATATTTTGGGCAATCCTATGAAATTATAGTACCATTTACTGAAGATTATGTGAATACATTTCATGAATATCACAAGAGACTGTACGGTTATGCAAACTATGATAAGCGGGTTGAGATTGTAAACTTGAGGTTGAGAGCAAGAGGGAAAATGGAAAAGCCTGAATTTGAGAGGAAAACAAAAAAAGTTGAAAAAATATCAGAGAGGGCTTTGCTTGGCGATACAAAAGTGATTTTCGATGGGAAAGAGGCTACTGCAAAGGTAATTAATAGAGATTTTCTGCAATATGGGAACAAGTTTGAAGGCCCAGCGATAGTAATAGAATATTCATCAACAATAGTTATTCCACCAAATTCATTGGTAGAGGTGGATCCTTTTGAAAATTTAATAATCAATGTATGAGGTGCTGTAATGAAAATAAATCCTATTCTATTGGAAGTTTTCAAAAATAGATTTGTATCCATATCAGAAGAAATGGGGGTTACACTAAACAGGACAGCCTTTTCACCAAATATTAAAGAGAGAAGGGATTTTTCCTGTGCGATTTTTGATGAGAATGGAGATATGATTGCACAAGCAGCTCATATCCCTGTGCATCTTGGCTCAATGCCAATGAGTGTAAAGTCTGCAATTGAAAATGTGGATTTGAAAGATGGTGATATGGTGATTCTTAATGATCCATATAAAGGGGGGACACACCTCCCAGACGTAACTATTGTTGCACCAGTGTTTTTAGGGCAGGAAAAACCACAGTTTTTTGTAGCAAACAGAGCTCATCATGCAGATATAGGGGGTATGACTGCAGGATCAATGCCTCTATCCACTTCGATTTTCCAGGAAGGGTTGATTATTCCACCTTTAAAAATTGTGGAGAGAGGAGAAATAGTTGAACCTCTGATGAAATTTTTACTTAACAATGTGAGAACACCATATGAGAGGGAAGGGGATTTTACTGCCCAAATTATGGCTAATATGACAGGTATTAAAAGAATCGAGGAGTTAGTTGCAGGTTATGGGCTTGATATGATGAAAAATTATGCAACAGCTATAATGGATTATTCTGAGAAAATTTTGAAAAACAGACTGAAAGATATTCCTAATGGAACATATAAATTTGAAGACTACATGGATGATGATGGGATTGATAGAGAAAAGATAAAGATTGCTGTTCAAATTACTGTAGATGAAGATAATGTAGTTGTGGATTTTAGTGAAAGTGATGACCAGGTTAAAGGTAGTGTAAACGCTGTTTATTCCATTACACTTTCGGCTGTTCTTTATGTATTCAGATCGCTTGTTAAAGATGAAATTCCAACAAATGCTGGATTGTTAAGACCAATTATTCTGAAAACTCGTAAAGGGAGTATAGTGGATGCTAAATTTCCAGCCAGTGTAGCGGGAGGAAATGTAGAAACATCGCAGAGGATAGTTGATGTATTGCTAGGTGCTCTTTCCAAGGCTCTACCAGATGAGATTCCTGCAGCAAGTCAGGGGACCATGAATAATATAACAATAGGCGGTATTGATGAGAGAAATGGTCAGCCTTTTACCTATTACGAAACTATTGGTGGTGGTATGGGGGGATGTAGTTTTGCAAATGGTGAATCAGCAGTGCATTCTCATATGACAAACACTCTTAATACACCGGTTGAAGCTCTTGAATTTACCTATCCTATGATGGTGGAAGAATACAGTATCAGGAAAGATTCTGGAGGAAATGGTAGGTTTAAAGGTGGTGATGGAATTGTAAGGCAAATAAAATTGTTAAATGACGCAGAAGTGACAATGCTTACAGAGAGGAGAAGGTTCAGTCCTTATGGTTTGAATGGGGGTGAACCTGGAAAACCTGGAGAAAATATAATTATTTCAAATGGTGAAAAGAAGAAAATGCCTGGTAAGTTTAATATAAATCTTAAAAAAGGTGATATTATTAGGATAGAGACACCTGGTGGTGGTGGCTTTGGAAAAAGCGAGGTGTAACATGAAGGAGTCTGAAAAAATAAGAAGAAAAATTAGAGATGGTGAATTTGTAGGACAGACGTCTGGTGTTGCACCAGGATATGCCCAAGCTAATTTAGTTGTGCTTCCAAAGGAATATGCATTTGACTTTTTGTTGTTCATACAACGAAATCCAAAACCTTGTCCGTTATTAGAAGTGACAGATGTTGGCTCACCATATACAAAACAAGTTGCGGATAATGCTGATTTAAGAACTGATATTCCAAAATATAGAGTGTATGAAAAGGGAAAACTTGTAGATGAGCCAGTTGATATAACTTCATACTGGAATGATGATTTAGTTGCTTTTCTATTAGGGTGTAGTTTTAGCTTTGAGTGGGCATTATTGGAAGCTGGTATACCTGTGAGACATATTGAGGCAAATAGAAATGTTCCTATGTATATAACTAATATTCAGACAAATCCTGCAGGTGTTTTTCATGGCCCCTTAGTTGTAAGTATGCGTTCAATTCCATATGATTTGGTAGTTAAAGCTACAAATATTACAGCTCGATTTCCATCTGTTCATGGAGCGCCAGTACATATAGGTTATCCAGAGTTGATAGGTATATATAATTTGAATAAACCAGATTATGGTGATCCTCCAATAATAGAAGAAAATGATATTCCCGTATTTTGGGCATGTGGAGTTACGCCTCAAGCTGTTGCTGTAAATTCAAAGATCGATTTTATGATTACTCATTCTCCGGGGCATATGTTTATAACAGATCTGAAGAATCAAGATTTTGCATTGTTTTAAAATGCAGTAAAGCAGTTATAAAAAAAAGGGAGGTTGTCCATGAAAGTAAAATCCTTAAAAGTAATTTTGCTAGCTTTATGTTTTCTAAGTATTTCTGTTTTACTTTATGCAGCTCCAAAAAATTTAAGAGTTGTTGGTAGCTGGAGCAGTTTGGCTCTTTATAAGCAATTTGAAAAACCATTTTGGACAGAAATATTGCCTGATGCTTTTGGCGGAAAAACAAAAACAATTATGAGTTCTTTAGGTCAAGTGAAGCTTAAAGGAGCTTCTGTATTAAGAGCTATGAATAATGGAGTATTTGATGTTGTATCAACTGTAGCTGATTATGTTGTTTCAGATGCTCCAGGATTAGCTGGGTTGGATTTGCCTGCATTAGCACCTGATCTTAAATTAGCTAAAAAAGTAGTAGAAGCTTACAGACCTGTTATGGAAGATATTATTGAAAAAAGATTTAATGCAAAATTATTAGCTGTTGTTCCATATCCAGCTCAGGTATTATTTTGTAGAGTAGAAATTGATGGTTTAAAAGATCTTAAAGGTAAAAAAATTAGAGCAAGTGGTTGGACTACTTCAAAATTTATTGATGCTTTGGGTGCAACAGGAGTGACAATTAGCTTTAGTGAAGTGGCTACATCTTTACAAAGGGGAGTAGTTGATTGTGCAGTTACTGGATCTTTGTCAGGATATTCTGCAGGATGGGGTGATGTTACTAATTATTTATATCCATTGCCTATTGGAGGCTGGGATTATGTTATCACAGTAATGAACATGGATGTATGGAACAGTCTTAGCAAATCAGAGCAAGAACTTCTGAGTAAATTAATTAAAGAAAAATTAGAGATTCCTGCTTGGGAAGATGCTGATGAGGAAACTGTACAGGGAATTAATTGTTTAACAGGCATAGGAAAATGCGATTATGGAAAACCTAATAAGTTAAAACTAGTTGATATTAAAAAAGAAGATATGCAGTTGTCGAAAAAAATATTGGTAAATGACGTGTTACCAGCTTGGGCAAAACAAGTGACTCCTGATATTGTAGAAAAATGGAATGATACTATTGGAAAAGTAGTAGGGTTAAAAGCAAACAAATAAACAGACATGAGGTGTGTTTTTCACACCTCATGTTTTTTTATGAGGAGTGGTGATGTTACAGTTCTTAGACACTGTCAGTGAAAAAGGATTATTTATTGTAAAGAAAATTTGTTTTTATGGGATTATAATACAGGGGCTACTTCTATTTTTTATGTCATTTTTTATATGTGCAGATGTTTTAATGAGAAAACTGTTTTCCTATTCTATAAGGGGTTCTATTGAACTTTCAAGTTATACCCTCGCTGTTATGAGTGGATGGATTTTTGCTTATGCTCTTTTAACAAAAGCACATGTTCGTATTGATATTTTATACAACAAATTTTCTTTAAAACTTAGACTTATTTTAGATGTGCTTTCTTATTTGTCATTGTTAATATTTTTTGTACCTTTAACCTATTATTCCTATCACTTTTTTTATACGTCATGGGAGAAAAAATCTGTAGCTAATACACCATTACACACGCCTCTTTGGATTCCTCAGGGCTTATGGATTATAAGTCTCATTTTCTTTGTAGTGGTTATATTTATAATGTTATTAAGGATTTTAATACTAATAGTAAAGAAGGATTATTTCGAAGCTTATAATGTGGGAGGAGCTTCTACTTTAGAAGAGGAAATAGAAAAGGAAAAAGCAGCTTAGGGGTAAAAGTATGAATATTGCAATAGTTTCTTTAATTATTTTGTTAACGTTATTGTTGTTAAGCATACCTGTTGCAGCTACAATGGGAGTTTTAGGGATAATTTTAGAAAAATTATATTCACCATTTCCTCTTATAAGGGCCATAGGTGATGTGGCATGGTCAGAAAATACAAGTTTTGTATTATTTGCGATTCCTCTTTTTATTTTGTTAGGACAAATTTTGTTAAAATCTGGTATCGCTGGAGATACATACAAGGCTATTGATAAATGGTTATCATGGTTACCTGGTGGTCTAATGCATGCTAACATAATGACTTCTGCTCTTTTTGCAGCAACTTCTGGTTCAAGTGTAGCTACTGCTGCAACAATTGGAACATTAGCTTTACCCCAAGCTGAAAAATATGGATATAATGAAAGTTTGTTTGCAGGATCGATAGCAGCAGGAGGTACGTTAGGTATATTAATTCCTCCATCAATTAACTTAATTGTATATGGATTTTTAACAAATACATCTATTCCAAGATTGTTTGTGGCAGGTATTATTCCTGGGATTATGTTAGCGTTTTTATTTATGTTTATGATTTTGATTTTGTGCATAATAAATCCTAAGCTAGGTAAAGTTAAAAAGGGGATAAGTTGGCAAGAGAGAATTAAAACGATTACAAATTTATTACCAATTTTAATTATTTTTTTAGTTGTAGTTGGTTCAATTTATGCTGGATTTGCAACGCCTACAGAATCAGCAGCAATGGGAGTTATAGCGTCTTTAATAATTACGGCAATTAGAGGTAATTTGAATTTAAATCTATTGAAAGAATCTATTGAAGGCACAATGAGATCTACAGGGATGATAATGTTAATTTTACTTGCTGCCACATACTTAAATTTTATTCTGGTTTCATTAGGATTAACTGATATTCTACAGGATTTTATTAGAAATTTAGGTTTTTCACCTTTAAATACATTACTTATTATTATTGCAATGTACATCGTGTTAGGTTTTTTTATCGAAACATTATCGATGATGGTATTAACAATACCAATTGTTTATCCTGTTATTTTAAATTTGGGGTTTGATCCAATTTGGTTTGGCATATTGCTTATTTTGTTAATAGAGATGGCTCTCATTACTCCCCCTGTTGGTTTAAATCTATATGTTGTGCAGGGTGTTAGAGGAAAAGGTTCTATAAAAGAGATTATTATTGGTAGTGTACCATTTGTAATTATGATGATAATAATGATTGCTGTGTTGATAATGTTTCCTGAGATAGTATTGTATTTACCAGCAAAGTTTAATTAGTAAATTATAAAATATTTTTTTAACAAGTTAACTATTATAGTTTATGAATTGTTGTTTAACAAAAAGGAGTTTTAAATGTTAAAAGCTAAAGTAGTGAATAGAGATAATGTGACAGCAGAAATTAATTTAGATTGGGAATTTGCTGTTGCTTTAGGTTATACTGGGAGAGATCAAGAATCTGTTAATAGACATATTGAAGAATTAAAAAAGTTAAACGTTCCAATACCTCAGTCAATACCTGCGGTTTATTGGTTTGATCCTGAACGCATCTCTACCACAGATACACTTTATGTAATAGGTGATAAAACTTCAGGAGAAATTGAATTTTTTGCTGCATTTAATGCCAGTGATGAACTGTTTATAACAGTAGCAAGTGATCATACAGACAGGGAATTAGAATCAATTTCAGTTTCAAAATCAAAACAGATTTGCACTAAAATTATTTCAAATATTTTTTGGCGCTATGATGATATAAAAAATCATTTTGATGAAATAATACTTCAATGTTTTGTAAAATTTGAGGATAGTGAAGAATATATTCTATACCAAGAAGGAAAGCTCAATAATATTTTACAGATAACAGAATTAATCAAACACATAAAATCAGATTATTTTTATAATAATGAGAAATTTTGTTTTTTTAGTGGTACTATTCCAATCTTAAGTAGTGAGACTTTGTTTGCAAAGAAATATAAACTTCTAATGATTGATCCTGTCCTAAAAAGAGAAATTACCCATACATACAAAGTTATAGCGTTGCCTGATCGTTTATGATGTAAACATTATAGCTTATTAGGAGTTTGTTATAAAAAAATTTTTTATATTAAGCATAAAAAAATGATTTAGAGGCAAGTTAGTAAATATAATATAATATCTTAAAGAGAATTAAAAGTACTTTAATTTGTAATATTATGATA
>NZ_JAQNCS010000012.1:0-79136 GCF_049472655.1 Deferribacter abyssi | reverse complement strand
GAATTATTGGAAGATGCAGATGTCAAGAAAATTCATGAAATAGCAATTAGATATAATCTCAAGACCAGTTTTCAAAGACTGGGCTACATTTCTGATGTTTTGCTGGGATATCAAGAAGTCTCCAATTTCATTTATAAACATTTAAATGAAACAAAAAAGATACCTCTCTCGCTATCACATCCGGCAAAAGGTAAATTGGATAAAAAATGGAAAATAATTGTTAATACCGAGGTAGAATTATGATTCCAATGAGATATATACTTGAATGGAAAGAGTTTGCTCCATGGATTGATAACTCACAAGTCGAACAAGATTTAATCATGCACCGCACCATTATAGAATTATTTTCCAATAAATTTCTAAAATCAAAATTGGCTTTTAGGGGTGGCACTGCTTTATATAAGTTGTTTATGGATAGACCTGTTAGGTATTCTGAAGACATTGATCTTGTCCAAATAAAATCGGAACCTATTGGTGATATTCTTACAGAAATCAAAAAAACAATTAACTATTTTGAAGAAAAACCTAAGGTAAAAGTTAAAGCTAATAATCACAATATAATTTTTAGATTTGTAACAGAAACAGAACCTTTTACCACAAAAAAACTTAAAATAGAAATTAACTCAAGAGAACATTTTTCGGTTTTAGGATATAGGGAAAGGGAATTAAAATTATCTAATGGATGGTGTAATAAATCAGCTATAGTAAATACTTTTTGTCTGGAAGAGTTGCTTGCAACAAAGTTAAGAGCACTGTATCAAAGAAAAAAGGGAAGAGATTTATTTGACTTATACTATGTTTTAAGGAATAGAGAGGTTGATGTAGAAAAGATAATATTCTGTTTTAAAAAATATATGGAACATGACGGTAATAATATTACAAAAAAAGATTTCATTAAGAATTTAGATAATAAATTAAACGATGCTGATTTCATTGGTGACATTTATGCATTGCTTGTGCCAAATATCCAATATAACTGTTCAGAGGCGTATTTTTATATCAAAAAAAATCTGTTAAATTTCTTGTGATAGTTAATATCAATCTTAAAAAAATATTAGAATTCTACTATTGATCACAAATGCAATTTATATTATATTAACGATAAGATAGATGAAAGGAGTGGGTAAAATTAAATTGGGTAACATTTTGGGTAACGGATATTTTGGAAATGAGGTATCTTCAAAATCTATCAATAGGATAACTACTGCTGTTCGAGTCCCCCCTCCGGCATTTTTTATCTTCAATAAGTTATAAATTTTCGTAATTTACGATTTTAGTTTTAGTATCGTAATTGATTTAATGTTTATTTAACTTCTGTAAAAAAATACTTAATTCAACGGGGGTTGATTACTTTTAATCTAAAAACAGGA
Organism: Deferribacter abyssi; assembly: GCF_049472655.1. Taxonomy (NCBI): domain Bacteria; kingdom Pseudomonadati; phylum Deferribacterota; class Deferribacteres; order Deferribacterales; family Deferribacteraceae; genus Deferribacter; species Deferribacter abyssi. The sequence continues at coordinate 77,766 of NZ_JAQNCS010000012.1, read as the reverse complement.
TGACTCAACACTCAAAATAAGTTGTGAACCGAAACTTGTCAAAAATTTTTAGAAGAAGTCTCACTGCCCACATTGAAATTAACTTTATTAATAACATATTTATTTGAGCAGTGAGATTAAGTTATTTTTATTTTACATGTTGCGTCTGTATTTACCACCTACTTCAAATAGAGCATGTGTAATTTGTCCTAAAGTACAATATTTTACTGCTTCCATCAACTCATCAAATATATTCTCATTATTTTTTGCAGCATTTTTTAGTTTTTCTAAATAAATTGGAGCTTTATCTTTGTTTCTAAGTTTAAATTGAATTAGATTGTTAATTTGCTGCTGTTTTTCTTCTTCTGTTGATCTGCTTAACTGCAAAGGCATATCTTCCTCTTTTTGTTCATCTTCTTTTAAAAATGTGTTTACTCCTATGATTGGCAATTTACCTGAGTTTTTTAACGTTTCATAATATAAAGATTCTTCTTGGATTTTATTCCTTTGATAACGGGATTCCATTGCACCCAATACACCACCTCTTCTTGATAAGCTTTCAAACTCTTTTAAAACTTCTTCTTCTACGAGGTCAGTAAGCCATTCTATTATGAAAGAACCTTGAAGTGGATTTTCATTCTTTGACATTCCGAATTCTTTATTAATTATTAGCTGAATAGCTAAAGCTCTTCTTACAGACTCTTCTGTTGGTGTGGTGATAGCCTCATCATATGCATTTGTGTGAAGAGAGTTACAGTTATCGTTTATTGCAAGAAGCGCTTGAAGAGTAGTTCTGATATCATTAAATTGAATTTCCATTGAATGAAGAGATCTACCCGAAGTTTGAATATGATATTTCAACTTTTGGCTACGCTCATCAGCATTGTATAATTTTTTTGCTGCAATAGCCCATATTCTTCGTGCCACTCTACCGATAACAGCATATTCAATATCCATTCCGTTTGAGAAGAAGAAAGAGAGGTTTCTTGCAAATTTATTAAATTCCATACCTCTACCAAGAAAATATTCAACGTAAGTAAAGCCATTAGCTAAAGTAAAAGCTAACTGTGTGATGGGATTGGCACCTGCCTCTGCAATATGATAACCTGAAATAGAAACAGAATAGTAATTTCTTACATCATGTTTGATAAAGTATTCTTGAATATCACCCATAAGTTTTAGAGAAAAATCTGTTGAAAATAAGCATGTATTTTGTGCCTGATCTTCTTTTAAAATATCTGCCTGCACAGTTCCTCTAATTACATTTAAAGTATATTTCTTTATTTCCTCATATATGTCTTTTTCTACTAAAAAATCTCCCGGCACTCCAAGTAGAGCTAAACCAAGGTGATTTTCTATATCAACATTTTTAACACCAAACTTAGTATTGTAATAAGGTTTTTCTAATCCTAAACTTTTATAATAATTAGTTATTTTATCTATTGCTTTACCAAGTAGACCGTTTTCTTTTAAATATTTTTCTACCTGCTGATCTATTGCAGTGTTGAAAAACATAGCTAACATAATAGGAGCAGGACCGTTAATCGTCATTGAAACAGAAGTATTTTTATCACACAAATCAAAACCGCTATACAATTTTTTAGCATCATCTAAAGTTGCTATAGAAACGCCTGCATTACCTATTTTTCCGTAAATATCCGGTCTTGTGTCTGGATCTTCCCCATATAATGTAATAGAATCAAATGCAGTAGATAATCTATTAAACGGTTGCCCCTCTGAAAGGTAGTGAAATCTTTTATTGGTTCTCTCTGGTGTGCCTTCTCCTGCAAACATCCTTGTAGGAAGTTCATCTTGTCTTTTTAAAGGATAAATACCGGCTGTAAAAGGAAATTCTCCTGGTACATTTTCTTTCAATCTAAACTTTACAATTTCACCGTAATCTTCATATTCCGGTAGTTTTACTTTAGGAATTTTATTACCAGAAATTGTGGTTGTTTTGAGTTCATAAACTATTTCTTTATTTCTTATCTTTGTTACCAATTTGTCAGATTCAAATGTTTCTTTAACTTTAGGCCATTCCTCTATAAGTTTTTTAGTTTCTGGTGATAGTTCTTTTTTAATTTCTTCCAATTCGCTGTCTAATTTTTCTATGGTCTCACTGAGATCGCTTTTTTCTTTTAAATGTTTTTTAGTTTTTTCTATTGCGTATAATTTTGATGCTTTTTGCTGTTCATTTTTTACAAATTCATGATATTTTCTTATAGTGTCTGCGATGTCTCCTAAGTAGTTAGTTCTATTAACAGGGATCATGGACCTACTGTTGGAAGTGGTTTCTAAGGATATGTCTTCCGGTATTTTATCGATTAACTTAGCTTTTTCAAATAGCTTATAAAAAAAGTATGTAGTTGCTTTATCATTAAATCTTGAAGCAACTGTTCCGAATACAGGTATCTCTTCCAATGGAGTGTCAAATAGTTTAAAATTTCTTCTATACTGTTTCCTAATTTCATATAGTGCATCTTCTGCTTTATCTTTATCGAATTTATTTAATACTACCATATCAGCATATTCTAACATGTTTATTTTTTCTAATTGCAATGCTGCACCATATTCTGGTGTTGTAACATAAACATCGATATCTGCTATTCCAACAATTTCAATATCATTTTGGCCGCTACCGGCTGTTTCTATGATGATTGCATCAAAGCCAGCCATTTTATAAAGTTTAATTATATTTTCCAAAGCTTTTGAAATAGATGTGTTTGGTGATCTTGTTGCTATAGATCTCATGTAAAGATTATCATGTGGAAGTGTATTAATTCTTATTCTATCAGCAAGTAAAGCACCACCACTTCTTCTCGTAGGATCAACACCTATAACACCTATTTTTATATCTTTTAAAGTGGTTACAGCTCTTCTTAATATTTCATCCACTAAAGTTGATTTACCTGCACCTCCAGAGCCGGTAAAGCCGATGACCACTCCGTTTTTTTCCGATTTTTCAAGGTGTTCTTCGAGTAATTTTTGATACTGTTCATTCCAGCTACCACTCCACATCATATCTTCAACAAGACTTATTGCTTTAGGTAGCTCGGTGTTTATATTTTCAAAATAATATTCTAAATTTTCCTCGTTATACGTTTTAAAATCACTTTTTTCCAAAATATAATCTACCATCCCTTCAAGCCCCATTTTGATTCCATCTTCAGGGGAAAAAATCTTTTCTATACCGTAATCCTCTAATTCTTTGATTTCCGAAGGGATAATAACACCACCACCGCCTCCAAAGATTTTTACATGTGATGAATTATTTTCTTTAAGAAGATCGTAGATGTATTTAAAAAATTCCATATGGCCACCCTGATACGATGTTACAGCTATAGCTTGAACATCTTCTTCTAAAGCGGCATTTACTATTTCATAAGCACTTCTATTGTGTCCTAAATGTATAATTTCTGCTCCTTTATCCTGCATGATTCTTCTGAATATATTTATTGCTGCATCGTGCCCGTCAAACAAACTTGTTGCTGTTACGATTCTGATCTTATTTTTTGGTGTATATGACATAATAGCCTCCCAACTATTTTATTGTAAACTTCCATGCACAATGAAAATCATTTGTTATTTTATCTGGTGGGCATGCAATTACTTCTGTTTCTATTCTTTCATCTATCGTTTTTGCAAAATATGAATATTCTACTATACCAACAGGTTTACAGGGGAAAAATTGAAGATTTTTCCTCTCTCTCGCTGCTTGAACTCTACAAGTAACCATTTTAAGTATCAATGTGTGTTTATCAGGTCTTTCTATCTTTTGCTCGTTTATCCTTCTATACATTCTGAAATTTAGGGCCTTTTCAAGCCCATCAAGACCACTTTTGAGAGGTAAGCCCAATCGTTTCATAATCCTTTTTGCTTCTATTACAGTAAAATCTTTCCATGCTTCTATGTCTAACTCTATTGCTTTTTCGAGACCAAAATGTCTTTCCACCGCTTGAAACCACAATCCATCATGAGCAAGCCAATTTTTGGCTTCATCTTCTATGATGCCAATAAGCTCTTCTTTTGATAATTTTTCTAATTCAGGATATTTCATTTTACACCTCTTATTTCATAAGCATTTTGCTTATAACTATTCTTTGAATTTCATTTGTTCCTTCATAAATTTCTGTTATTTTTGCATCTCTGTAATAGCGCTCCATTTCATATTCTGTAATATACCCATACCCTCCAAAGATTTGGAGAGCCTCTTTTGTGACAAAAGTAGCTGTTTCTGAAGCAACTGCCTTTGCGATGGAAGATTCTAATATAAAATTTCTTTTTGTGTCTTTTAGCCATCCAGCGTAATAAGTTACCCATCTTGCCTGCTCGATTCTCATTTTCATATCAGCAAGCTTAAATTGAATAGCTTGAAAGGAAGAAATAGGTTTGCCAAACTGCTTTCTTTCTTGAGAATATGCTATGGCCCTATCAAATGCTCCTTCGGCTATACCTAAAGCTTGAGCTGCAATGCCTACTCTACCACCATCAAGTGTATCCATAGCGACCTTAAACCCTTCTCCTTTTTTACCTAATAGGTTTTCTTTTGGGATTTTTAAATTATTTAGAAGGAAGGCAGTGGTATAGGTACCTCTTATTCCTAACTTCTCTTCATTTCTCAATATTTCTACTCCTTCTTGAGATAGGTCAACGATAAAGGAGCATATCCCTTTATGTTTTAGTGATTTATCATATGTAGCAAAAAGAATTCCTATGCCTCTAAAACCTCCATTGGTTACGAATATCTTATTTCCGTTTATGATGTAATGGTCAGCATCTTCCTCCACTGTTGTTTGAATATTAGCTGCATCCGAACCTGCTTCAGGTTCTGTTAGCAAAATACAGCCTATTTTTTCTCCACTACAAAGTTTTGGAAGATATTTCTTTTTTTGTTCTTCAGTTCCAAAAGCAAGTATGGGATTTATGCATAATGAAGTATGAGCTGAAATCAAAACTCCACTTGAAGCGCAAGCTTTTGATATTTCTTCAACAACTAATATGTAAGCTAAAAAACTTGTACCTGCTCCACCGTATTCTTCGGGTACATATGTACCAAGCAGACCAAGCTCACCCATTTTTGCAATAATTTCATCCGGAATTCTATGTTCTTCATCTATCTTGCTTGCTATGGGTTTTATTTCTTTTTCGGCAAACTCTCTTGCAGTGTATCTTATTAATTTTTCATCATCTGTTAAGTCAAAATTCATATTCCCCTCCTAACTTATTTTAAAAAAGTATTAAAATTCTTTCTATTTTGATAGTTTGATAACTATCTTAACTTGAATAATCGTAAAAACCTTTACCCGATTTTCTTCCAAGTAAACCGGCTTCAACCATTTTTACAAGTAGAGGTGCTGGTCTGTATTTGGAATCTTTGAAGTTTTCGTATAGTACATTTTGAATAGCAAGAACTGTATCAAGACCTATAAAGTCTGCCAGTGTCAATGGACCCATAGGCTGGTTTGTACCAAGTTTCATTGCCTTATCTATATCTTCAGCTGTTGCTATCTCTTCGCCCAATGCAAAAATAGCTTCATTAATCATAGGGATCAGTATGCGATTAACGATAAATCCTGGATAATCTTGAGACAATACTGGTTCTTTGTTCAAGCTTTTTGCAAGCTCTATTGCAGTATTATATGTATCTTCAGATGTGGTAAATCCCTTAATCATTTCTACGAGACTCATGACAGGTACTGGATTCATAAAATGCATACCTACCACCTTATTAGGTCTTTTAGTAGCAACAGCAAGTTTTGTTATAGATATAGAAGATGTATTAGAAGCAAGAATAACGTCTCTTTTAGTTATTTCATCTAATTTTCTAAATAGTTCAAGTTTTAGCGATTCATTTTCTGGAGATGCTTCAACTACGTAATCAACTTCTTTTAGATCCTCAAGGTTAGTTGTTAATTTTATTCTTTCAATAATATTTTTTATTTCCCCTTCTTTTATAATTCCTTTTTTTGCCTGTCTTCGCAAATTTTTTTCTATTATTGAAACAGCTTTTTTTAGCTGCTCTTGATTTATATCATACATTACAACCTTATACCCGTACTGAGCAAAAACATGGGATATGCCGTTACCCATTTGACCTGCACCAACCACACCTACAATCTTTATATTCATATAAACCTCCTATGATGTGCTTAAATTTTTTAAAAGTTCTTTAGCTATTACTAATCTTTGAATTTCGCTTGTGCCTTCATAAATTTCAGTAACTTTTGCATCTCTAAAATATCTTTCTATTCCGTAATCTTTTATATATCCATATCCACCAAATATTTGTATTGCTTCTTTAGTTACGAAATTGGCAGTTTCAGATGCGAAAATTTTTGCCATTGAGGCCTCTTTTATTGGTGTTTTTCCAGAATCTTCTAACCATGCCGCGTGACAGATTAAATGTTTACTCGCTTCTATTCTTAATGCCATATCGGCAAGTTTGAACTTAATAGCCTCAAATTCGCAAATTTTCTTACCAAATTGCTTTCTCGTATTTGAATAAAGTAGGGCTTCTTCAAAGGCTCCTTCTGCTATTCCTAAAGCTTGTGCTGCAATTGTAATTCTTGACGCATCAAGCAAAAACATTGCTATGGGCCAGCCATTTTTTTCTTCACCTAACAAGTTTTCTTTAGACAATTCTAAGTTGTTAAATGAAATTACCGTTGTGTACGAACCATGTAATCCCATTTTCTTTTCATTTCTTACTATGTTTACTCCATTTTCTGTTAAATCCACTATGAAAGCAGATATACCTTTATGCCTCATAGACTTATCATGTGTGGCAAAAAGTACTCCGTATCCTTTATAACCACCATTTGTAACAAAAATTTTTCCTCCATTTATAATGTATTTGTCATTTATTTTTTCCACTTTAGTGGATATATTTGCGGCATCTGAGCCAGCTTCCGGCTCTGTTAACATGAAACACCCAATTTTTTCACCTGAGATGAGTTTTTTTAAGAAATATTCTTTTTGCTTTTTAGTCCCAAATTTGTTAATTGATGCACATGTTAACGAGTTGTGTACAGCAAGCATAACCCCTGTGGAAGCACATGCTTTAGATATCTCTTTTATTATTAAAACATAAGAGAGAAAGCTCAAACCCGCTCCTCCCAACTCTTCTGGCATGCAGACTCCAAAAAAGCCTAATTCCCTTAGTTGATCAAGGATATGTTCAGGTATTTTTTCTTCTTCATCAATCTGTTTTGCCGCTGGTTTTAGTACTTTTTGAGCAAAATTTTGAGCCACCTCTTGGACGAGTTTGTCTTCATCTTTTAGAGTAAAATCCATAATTTTCTCCCGCTGATTAGATTTTCCTTTTTCCTAAATTGAGTTCATTTTTGAAATCACTTTCCCAATATTCGTATGTTCCTCTTTGAGCTTCCATTTTAATTTTTTCTCTCTCATATGCTCTTAATTCTTTTCTCATTATCTTCGCACTTATTGTTTTAGGAAATTCTTGAAGAAACTCTATCGCCCTTGGTCTCTTATAGGGTGCCATACGCTCTCTTATAAATTTGAATATATCCAAAGCTGTTTCCTTTGATGGTCTATAGTCTGGTTTTAAAACTATAAATGCTTTTGGTACTGTTCTGTCTCTTTCATCTAAAGTAGGGACAACTCCCACCTCTAATATTGCAGGATGTTCTGAAATCTCACTTTCTACTTCAAAAGGGGAAATTCTATAATCAAGGCTTTTGAATATATCATCTGTTCTTCCTATAAAGAAGAAGTATCCATCTTCATCCATATAAGCTGAATCACTTGTTTGATACCATTTGTCATGAAACACCTTTTCGTTTACTTCCTTATCATCATAACGAGCAAGTAACCCTAATGGTCTGTTAGGATGAATTTTTAAGCATATTTGTCCTTCTTCCCCTGGTTTTACTTCGTTGAAATTTTCATCCAATATGGCGATATCAAAACCAGGTGCTGGTTTTCCAAAAGATAATGGTTTTCTTGGCTCACCTGGGAAATTACCTATCAAAGCCGTTGTTTCTGTTTGACCATAACCTTCTCTTATTGGTATACCACCTAAGGATTCTTCCACTTTTTTTACAACCTCAGGTATTAGAGGCTCGCCAGCACTCACTACATTTCTCAATTTAAGATTATATTTGCTTAAATCTTCCAAAGCTAACAGTTTTAAAACGCTGAAAGGTGCACAAAGTGATGTGACAGAATATTTTTCCATTGCTTTAAGTACAGTTTGGGCTTCGAATTTTTCATACTTAAAAATAAAAATAGTGGCTTCTGCATTCCAAGGAGCAAAAATACTACTCCAAGCATATTTTGCCCAACCGGGAGCTGAAATATTGTAGTGTATGTCACCTTTTTTTGCATTAATCCAGTACATAGTGGTAAGATGACCTATTGGATAAGAATGTGTATGTATTACTAATTTTGGTTTAGCTGTTGTTCCAGATGTAAAAAACAGATAACATTCATCAGTTGCCTTTGTTTTCTCTTTTGGAGTAAATTCTTCTGAATAATTTTTGTAAGTCTTATAATTTATCCATCCATCCTTTTCTATTGTACCTATATTTATCAACCCAATTAAATTAGAGCGTGCTTCATCACTGATGTGTTCCATTTTTTCCATATATCTATCTTGAGTGATTAATAATTTTACGTTTCCCCTAATAATTCTGTCTGAAATATCCTTGGCAGGAAGAATGGTTGTCCCAGGGATAAAAACTGCTCCGATTTTCATCAATGCAAGAGTTAGTTCATGAACTTCTGGGATCGCTTCAACAATAACAAATATTCTATCCCCTTTTTTAATACCCATATCTTCAAGGAAGTTAGCAACTTGGTTTGTTTTTCTCCTTAGTTCATCAAAAGTAAGTGTTTTTGATAAACCATCTTCATCAGCCCATATTAAAGCTTGAGTATGGTTGTCCTGAGCAATTTTATCAAAGTAGTCAATTGCCCAGTTGAATGTATCCACTTCGGGCCATTTGAAACCTTTTTTCGCTTCTTCATAACTTTTTGCATTAAGCAAAAAATCTCTCATTTTGAGAAAATCGTTCAAAACATTGCTCATATTTAACCTCCTTTGTAAGACATTATATTTGCAGTGGTTTTTAGTGTATGATTTATATTTTGAATGGTTTATTTTATTACAAGAATCATTTTCTGACTTTGTAGATCATCAGGTTTTGCTGGCTTGCTTAACTATCTTAATATCGTTTCTTTGATATAGTTTTTCATCTTTTTATTTTATAGATAGCTTTTAAGTAATCAATGTGAATGTTAAGATTTTCAGTAAAGTCATACTTTACATAGTTTAATACCATAGGTTACGGTTTTTAGTATGTCTCGTTTAGGTGCTAAGGTTTTATCTTTAATGTTAAAGACAGATCCCTAAATATATTTGATTATCAAACAGCGTATTATTTATTGCGATATTTATGTTTATAATATGTAAAGTAGAAATAATGTCAAGCAAAAAATGCCTTATAAAACACCGATGAAATAAATGAATAATGTTTAAGTATATTTTATATATTGTTTTATTTTGTGTAATTAATTGCAATATAAGAGATATTTTTTTGTTGTAGTAGATGGAAATATTTGAAGGGGTATCAATATAAAAAGTTGATAGATAATAGATGGTTTTGTTTTGTATATTAGTCGTGATAACATCTATTGCTTCTGATAGTACGTGGTTAACAGTGGGTTTTTTGTCTATCAATAAAATATAAAACATTTTTTTATAATTACAAAACATGGTGGTGTCGCATGATTTTAAAATTGTGATTAATTGAAGAAGTTGTTTTAAGAAATAAGTTAAAGTTAGCTTTACTGATATATGGTAGTACATACTAACTAAAGAGATTTTGTAATAAATTAAAAGATAGTAAATAAATCTTTATCCGGTCTGTTTTCCTTATAGGGGTTTTAAAGGGGGCTTGCCCCCCTTTAGATATATTTTTATAAGCGTTATAAATGAATAATGTTTTGCTTATCAATTAAATATGTTTCCAAAACAAAGACTAATTGTTTTTTAATCTATCTGACTTTAAACGTAATGGTTTTTAACTGTGTACCATTGTTTGTAATTATAACTTCATAATTTCCTGGTGGCCATAGTTTATCAGACGGCATCTCTAAATGATAAGTGAGATAACCTGTATAGTTTACCTGCTTTATTTCGAATGGGTAATTAATTATAAACATTTTTTCGCCATCTGGCTGGATGTAATACCATTGTGCTGTTAATACTGTATTTATAGGGATGTTTTTTACTTTACAAGTGATAAAGATTTTTGAAATTGTTTTATTTAAGAATTCAGGTATTGATTTGTTTAAATAATTGTCAGAATTTTGATATGCAGCGCATTCAGATATTTTATAAATGATTGAGGATTGTTGTGGTGTGTTATTGATATGTTGAGTATCAGTTTTGTATACGTCATTTGCCCAAACACCTCCACAAATTTTAGAAGTATCTCCTGAACATTTCATGTTGCAGTTATTTGCAGGTCCGTACATTCCGTAATTGTTGTCACAAAAGCACTGTGAGCCATATTGAACACCGGAATAAATATAACCTCTTTTACCGCATTCTTGTATACAGAGCTGTGGAGTCATATTAGCTGAAGAAAACCACCAAGCTCCTAAATCCCTTCCTCTTAATCCTGCTGGGTCACCTGCATCTTTAAAACAGCCTAAATAATTTAAATCGATTTTTTCTTTATCTTCTGAGGAATTGTTATTTACATTAATATATGGGTTGTCAATCAGTTTGATTTCATCAATGAAAGCATATTCATAATACCAACCGTTTGCTTTGATTAGCATTTCTACATCTATGTTTTTACCGTAATATTGTTGTAAGGGAATTGTTAGTTCATACCATTTTTTACCATTAACAACTCTTTCAAGTGCTTTTATTCCATTTATTTTAACTTCTAGTAGAAAGTCTCCATTGATGTTTCCTGCTACACGAAACATTAACAATTTTTCTTTTGAATTAACGAAATATTTACCTTTCAAAATAGTTGGTTTATTAGGGCTTATTGGATGAAGATAAAGTGCTGCACCCTTTGCTCCTGAAGGCGGCATTGCATCCCCTAGTTTTCTTACTGGTTTTTTCCAACCGAAAGTTTCATTTGAGCCTGCTATAACACCTATTTTACCGTTAGGAGCCGTTGGTAATTGGATTATTTCCCAATTTTTAAACCAACTTTCTGTGTTGATATTATTTTTTGAGATGTTGGCTTTATTGGTAACATTTTTAATTCCAGATATGCAACAATTGTTTTTAATTGGTGTTGGTATGTTATATTTTAACCAACATCTTGGATACAGACCTTGCCCAGAGTTAGGTTTAACGTAAGTCCATGCTTTACATTTCGGATCTTTTTCACATTCTTGCATACATAAATTATAATCTGGAAATGGTAAGTTAAAATTCTTATAATCATTGCCTGGTCTATCAGTATTAATTTCTATTTTTGAGTCAATATGGTTATCCATTGTAAAGTTCTTTTTTTGCATTACGTTTTGTGAACCAAATGCGAGTGAAACTGTTAATAACACAAAAAATATTGTTAATATTCTCATGTTAGTTTACCCCTTTTTTGAAAGTAAAAAGATGGAATAGAAAAGATAAAGATCTATAAGTTTCACAGATAATTCTATGATTAGCCATATTGTATTATAGCAGAAAATTCTGTGTTTGTAAAAAATGTGAATAAATGTACTATGTAATTATAGGGGCGTTAAAAAGATTTTTATGCATAATAGGATATTAAGATATATTTTTTGAGGTACATTATGTTGTGCTGTAAATACCAGTGAAATATATTGTCCTTTCTATTGTGTATACAACAAGCTGTTATAAGAAATAGGTTGATTCCAGTGATATCTTCTATTGATGTATAAATGTTTTGTGCTAAAATATCAAAAGAGGTGAATTTTGAATTTTATTAGGACCTTTCGTAATATTAATAGATTAAAAGAGATTCTTTTTGTGATAGCTAGTCACGGTTTTGGTAAATATCTAGATGATATCTATTTGTCATCTTTAATTGGTTTTGGGAAAAAAATTATAACATTTGGAAGATATAAGAAAAGGTCTGCATTACCTGTAGAAGTTCGTATTAGAGAAATGCTTGAGACTCTTGGACCTACTTTTATAAAGCTTGGACAAATGTTAAGTGCTAGAGATGATTTAATACCAGCAGAACTTGTTCAAGAACTTTCAAAGTTGCAGGATTCTGTTGTTTCTATACCTTTTGAAAGAATATATGAAAAATTGACAAGAATATATAAAGACCCTTCAAAATACTTTGATTATATTGAAGAAACTCCTTTAGCTGCGGCTTCTATTGCTCAGGTACACAGAGCACGCTTGAAAAATGGCCGAGATGTTGTTTTAAAAATAAAAAGGGATGGCATCAAAGAGCAGGTTGAAACAGATTTTGCTATAGCATTGTGGATTGCAAATACTGCAGAAAAATATATTGAAGAAGCAGCAGAATGGAAAATAAGTGAGTATCTTGAAGAGTTTTACAACCAACTTCTTAAGGAACTGGATTTTGAAATTGAAGTAGCATATATGAAAAAATTTAGAGAATTTTTCAATGCTAATTCTAAAATTGTGATTCCTGAAGTTTTTGAAGATATGTGTAATGATGATGTTATTGTAATGAGCTATCATTCTGGTATCCCAATTGATGAAGTAAAAAAGCTGAAAAAGGCCGGTTTTAATACAAGGGAAATTGCAGAAGCTGGTGTTGATTTTTATATGCAACAGGTTTTTGATTTACGTTTTTTTCACGGTGATCCACATGCAGGGAATTTTGTAATTGATGATAAAGGGCGTATTGTTGTTTTTGATTTTGGAATTATTGGAAAGATAGATAGAGAGTTGTTGATACATTTGAGTCACTTATTTAGATATTTGATAGAGTTTGATATTGAAGCACTTGTTGATGAATTTGTGAGTTTTGGAATAATTGATGAAGATCAAGATATTAGAAAAATAAAAAGCGAACTTACTGATTTGTTGCTTCCTGTTTATGGTAAAGAGCTTGAAAGAGTAAATATCAAAAAAAGTATTGAAAGAATATTTGTTATTGGTAAAAAATTCAAATTTTATTTTCCAAAAGATTACTTTTTGATAATGAAAACATTTATGTTTTTAGAATCGATAGGTAGAAAGTTGTATCCTGACTTTAATATGCTTGATTATGCTAAAGGGTATGCATACAAGGTAATCAAAAATGAGCTTTCATTTGACCTTATATTGAATGATTTTAGAAGACTTATAATGGATTATAAGTATGTAATAGAGAATTTTCCAAAAAATTATAAAAGACTGGTAAAAAATATTGAAAATGCTGAATTAGGTGTAAATGTAATTATCAAAGAACTTGATGAGTATATAAAACATCATGATAGGGCCTCAAATAGGTTGGGTTTTAGTATAATGATTGCTTTTACGGTTTTTTCGAGTACGATAATGCTGATAGAAGACTTTGGACCAAAGATTTATGGTATATCAATTTTTGGGATTGCTGGGTTTCTTGTATCAATGATGATGGGAGTATTGTTGGCAATAGGATATTTTAGGTCAGGTAGGTTGTAAATGTCATCACAAATAATATTTCTAGGTGGTGCAGGTGAAATTGGGATGAATATGTATCTTTATGAAAGTGAAAATAGCGCGATTATTGTAGATTGTGGTGTAAAATTTGCGGATAACAGTTATCCAGGCATAGATATGATAATTCCTGATTGGTGGTATATTGACAAAATCAAAAATAAATTACGTGGTATAATATTAACTCATGGTCATGAAGATCATATAGGTGGTGTAAGTTATTTGCTTAAAGAATATAAGTTGCCTATATATGGGGGAGAATTAACATTAAAACTTATTGAATCTAAATTGAAAGAGAAAAAAATTAAATTGGAAAATACAGTTGTGCGTGATGGTGATGTTTACTGTTTTGGAGATTTTAAAGTGGAATTTGTGGGAGTTACACATTCAATTCAGGATACATTTGGACTTTATATAGAAAATGATGACTATAAAATATTACATATTTCTGATTATAAAATGGATCAAGCTCCTGTAAATGGTAAACCTTTTGACGTTCATAGATTTATGGAGATTGGGAAAAGAGGGATTACTGTATTATTATCAGATTCTACAAATGTTATAAATGAAGGGATTACATCATCAGAATCATCTGTGTATAATGATTTGTTAGATGTTTTTCTACAAGCTAAAGGGCGTGTTTTTTTTACTACATTTTCGTCAAATATTGATAGAATAAAACAGGTTATAGATATTTGTCAGCAGATTGGTAGAAAAGTGGTAGTTGATGGTACTTCGGTAGTTAAAAGTGTAAAAATTGGTAGGGAGCTGGGGTTATTAAGTTTTCCTGATGATTTGATGGTTAATTTAACAGAGGCTAAAAAAATAGATGATGATAAAATTTGCTATATTATTTCTGGTTGTCAGGGTGAGGTTAATTCAACTCTTTATAAAATAGCTGCAAATGAAAGGAAAATTTTGAAAGCAAAAGAAGGGGACCTTTTTATTATATCTGCAAGAGTTATTCCTGGTAATGAACTGAATTTAAACAACACAATAAATAAGCTTTATTATTTTGGTGCAAAAGTGGTGGATATAGAGGAAAAAAAAATACATGTATCTGGACATGCATCAAAAGAAGAAGCAAAATTGTTGTTGAATTTTATAAGACCAAAATATTTGATACCTATACATGGAAAGTATAGACATATGAAGACTCATATTGAGTTGTTAGAGGAAGTGCATTATGATATTCAAACGAAAGGACTTTTTGTAGAAGATGGGGATGTTTTGGTTTTTGAAGATGAAAATCTTATTGGCGAAAATAAAATGGAAGTTGGTAGAAGATACATTGATGGAAGAGGTGATTTTATTTTAAGTGAGGAAGATTTGAAAATAAAGAAACATCTTTCAAGGGATGGGATTGTGCTTATACAAGAAATCAATGGAGATTTTAAGTTTGAAGTAATTGGTTTTAACCTTGATAAAAAATATATCACAATGTTGTCTAATTTTTTATTAGACAATTTGATTGATGTAGAAGTTTCTAGGGAGGAATTTGTAGAAAAAATTGTAAAACGTTTCTTTAAAAGGAAATTTGATAAAAGACCTATTGTTAAATATCTGTTATAAAGGGGTGAACGGTGAATATTAATGATGCATTACTTCTTGGTTTAATTCAAGGTTTGACTGAGTTTTTACCTATTAGTTCAAGTGGTCATCTTGTAATTGCTCAGAGTTTAATGAAAAATTTTAATGAGCCAGGGATTTTTTATGATATTTTATTACATTTTGCTACTTTGCTTTCTATACTGGTTTATTTTCGCAAAAGAATAGGTAAAATTATTGCTGCTTTTTTTGGGATATTTATTAGAAAATATAGAGTGATTTATTACGAAAATAAAAGATTTTTGTGGGGTATTATTATTGCATCAGTACCAACAGCTATTATCGGTTTATTTTTAGAGAAATATGTGGAAATTTTGTTTTCGAAGATTGTTTATGTTGGTTATGCATTGATTATAACATCTATAATTCTCTATCTATCAGATAAAGGTAAAGGTCATATGCAAATTGATGGGACAAAATCTTTCATTATTGGTATAGTACAGGGGTTTGCGGTTATACCTGGAATATCTCGCTCAGGATCCACTATTGCTACTGCTATTTTTCTGGGGGTGAAGAGAGATGAAGCTGCGGAGTTTTCGTTTTTAGTATCAGTTCCAGCTATTTTGGGAGCTACTTTATTGCAAATAAAGAATGTTGACGTTGTAAGTTTGAGTAATCTAAATGCTTATTTATTTGGTATGACAGCGGCGTTTATAAGTGGTTTGGTGGCATTGTCTTTAGTTATCAATTTTGTAAAAAAAGCTAATTTAAAAATATTTGCGATTTACTGCTTAATTGTGGGGATAACTGCAGTAGTATGGCTTTAGATGAAAAAAACAAAAAAGTATTAAAACTTTTAATAGCAGTATTTGTTTTTATTTTTATATCGATATCGCTGTTTACATATTCAGAGAACGATCCATCATTTAGCAATTTGGTTTTTACAGATTTAAGTTTAAAAGTAAACAATGGATTTGGTAAGATTGGTGCATATTTTTCTGATTTGATGGGCACAATTTTTGGCTGGAGTGCTCTTGTATATGTGATAATGGCTATTTTTGTTATTAGAGATATTTGGAAAAGTGAGAGTTGGCTTAAGCTGTTTTCAAGATTTGTTTCTTTTTTTGCATTATCTATGTTTTTATCTTTTTTTAGTGGTATAATTGGAAAACATGATTTCTTTTTCAAAGGGAAATTTGCTGGTGGAGTTTTAGGTATTTTTTCCCATTATTATATTGAGAGTTTTTTTGGTAATATTGGTGGAATTATTTTGACTCTTTTTGGTGTTATTGTTTCCTTGTTTTTTGCTATAAACGATATTGCATTTAATAGACTTGATTTAAATTTTTTAAAAAGAATAAAGTTTGAAAAGAGAAATAGAGTTTCTAAAAAGCAAAGAAATAAAAGTGATAAGCAGAATAAAATCGTTAGAGATGAGCGGTTAGATGAAATTAGTGAAATTGATATAGCCACGGAAAATGATAGCATAAATATTTCGCCAATGTCTGATGTAAAAGAGGCGAAAAAGTTGAAATATGCTGTTCCTATAGATTTGCTTGATGAGTTTAATGATAAAGTTTTTTCTGTTTCAGAAGAAGAACTAAAGAGGAATGCAACAATCTTGGAAGAAAAACTGAAAAATTTTGGTGTTGAAGGGAAAGTTAAAGATATTCAGCCTGGTCCAGTAGTGACACTATATGAGTTTGAACCTGCTCCAGGTATAAAGATTAGCAAAATTGCAAATCTTGAAGATGATCTTGCCCTTGCCATGAGTGCGGTAAGTGTGAGAATTATAGCTCCAATTCCTGGGAAGTCTGTAGTGGGGATTGAGCTACCAAATGATAAGAGAGCCACTGTGTATTTAAGAGAGTTGTTAGTCTCAGAGAAATTCGTTAAAAGCAATTCTCCCCTTACAATTGTTCTTGGTAAAGATATTTCTGGTAAGCCTTATATTACTGATTTAGCAAAAATGCCACACTTACTTATTGCAGGTACTACTGGCAGTGGTAAAAGTGTGTCGATAAACGGAATTATTTGTTCCATTTTATATAAATCCTCTTATGAGGAAGTGAAGTTTGTGATGATTGATCCAAAGATGGTAGAACTTAGTGTATATGATGGGATACCTCATCTTGCTGCACCAGTTGTGGTAAATCCTAGGAAGGCTGCAAATGTTTTAAAAAATGTTGTGGAAGAAATGGAGCATAGATATGCACTTCTTGCAGAGAAAAAAGTAAGAAATATTATTTCTTATAATAAGTTGGCTGAGAAAGAAGGGTATGATAAACTACCTTATCTTGTAGTTGTTGTGGATGAGTTTGCGGACTTAATGATTGTTGCAGGCAAAGAGGTGGAACAGGCAATTATTAGAATAGCACAAATGGCAAGAGCTGTGGGGATTCATCTCGTTCTTGCAACGCAAAGACCTTCTGTTAATGTTATTACAGGAATTATTAAAGCAAACATGCCAGCGAGACTTTCTTTTAGAGTGTCATCAAAAACAGACTCAAGAACAATTCTTGATCAAAACGGTGCAGAGGTTTTATTGGGTAAAGGAGATAGTCTTTTTATCCCTCCTGGAAGTAGTGAGCCTATTAGGATTCATGGGTGTTTTGTAAGTGAAAGTGAGGTTAATAGGATTGTTAATTATCTGAAAGGGGTAGCTGAGCCTGTTTACAATATGGAACTTGTGAAAGACGAAAGTGAAGATGTTAACGGGGTTGATGAGAGTGAACTTGACGAAAAATACTATGAGGCTTTAGAGCTTGTAAAAGAAAAAGGTTTTGCATCTATTTCTATGATTCAGCGCTATTTAAGAATTGGGTATAATAGAGCTGCAAGAATTGTGGAAATTATGGAGAAGCAAGGTGTTATAGCTCCAAGTGATGGGACATCAAAACCTAGAGAAGTTTTAATAAAAGAATGAGAGGTAAAGTATGGCTGATATTAAGACATTTTATCTTGGATATGAATTGAAAAACCCAATTATATTGGCAAGTTGTTCTTTAACAAGGAATATTGATAATATTTGTCAAGCTGAGAGTGCTGGAGTTGCTGCTGTAGTGTTGAAATCTTTGTTTGAAGAAGAAATTCAATCTGAATTGGGGGCAGTCTCAAGCGATTTCCATCCTGAAGCTTATGAATATGAATATTCTTCTGCAGGATTAATGTATGGAAGTTCTAAATATTTAGATCTGATAAAAGAAGCTAAGAAACGTGTGAAAATTCCTGTTTTTGCCAGTGTCAATTGTATAGATTCTGAGATATGGATTGATTATGCAAAATCTATAGAAGAGGCTGGTGCTGATGGTTTGGAACTTAATATTTCTTATATTTCTTTTAGTGTTAATGATGATCCAAGAGAAGTGGAGAAAAGGTATTTAGATATAGCGGAAAGTGTTAAGGCTAACTTAAATATTCCGATAGCGGTTAAAATTGGGTGGTATTTTACATCGATCCCATATATGGTTAAAAGGTTAAAAGATGTAGGTGCTGATGGTATAGTTATATTTAACAGGTATTATCAGCTGTCTTATGATATAGATAAAGAGAAATATGTTCCAGTAAATTATTTTAGCAATGCTTCAGAGACTTATCAGGTGCTAAGATGGGTAGGGGTTATTCATAAACAAATTGATATCAATATTGCTGCCACAGGAGGGATTCATAATGCAAAGCAGATATTAGAGCATATTTATATGGGAGCATCTGTAGTAGAGATTGCATCTGTGTTTTATAAGAATGGCATAAAATATGCTGAGAATATGTTAGTTGAGCTTAATAAAACTTTGGATGATATGAATATATCTTCAATTAAGGCTATTAGGGGTAAAGGTATTGATACTATAGAAGAATTTAAAAGCCTTGAAAGAGTACAGTATATGAAGATTTTGGGAACAAAAGCTTAGAATTAAAATGATAAGTTGAGAGAGAGGGAGGGAGTAATACGCTAGCTATAATGATTGTTTCTTGAATGTGAGGTGTGATGGTTTCTTTTGAGAGTTTGTTGAATATTGATTATCTAATAACTTTTTTTTTAATTGTTATTAGGATAAGTGGTATTTTGTTTACAGCACCTGTTTTTGGTAGTGGTGTAGTAGATTTGCGTTTGCGCCTTTTTTTTTCAATTGTAATTGGTTTGTTAATTTTTAACAATGTTTCGATACTTTCTTTTGAAAATGTTTCAACAGTATTATTTATTTTAATTGTTTTTAAAGAATTATTAATAGGTTTAGTTACAGGATTGCTTGCTAGATTTATATTTACAGGTGTTCAGTTTGGTGGACAGCTTATAGGATTTCAAATGGGGTTTGGAGTAGTAAATATTTTAGATCCTCAAACAAATACACAAGTTTCCATTATTGCTCAGTTTCAAAATATTATCATGATCTTAATTTTCTTAGCGATAGGCGGGCATAGACTGATAATAAAAGCGGTTGCATATTCTTTTGATACTATTCCATTAGGTACGTTTATTTTTGATAGTGATAGTTATTTTTTTCTTGTGAGTAAGTTTAGTTCGGTATTTTTAACTGCCGTTAAAATTATTGCTCCAGTCTTTGTAACTCTTTTACTTTTGCATGTTGTCATGGGGATTATGGCTCGTCTTGTACCTCAGATGAATATATTAATTGTAGGCTTTCCAGTTCAAATTGCGTTTGGATTAACCGTTCTTTTATTGAGCTTAACATATTTTTATACGGTTTTTGAAAAAATATTATATCAATACTTTAAGAGTATTGATCAACTCTTCAGAATGTTGGGTGGCTAATGCCAGAAAGAAGTGACGCTGAAAGGACTGAGGAGGCTACGCCTAGAAGAAGGCAAAAAGCTCTTGAGGAAGGTAATGTTCCTAAAAGTAGAGAACTATCTACAGCAGTAACTTTTCTGGTAAGTGTTCTTTTTTTGTATTTTTATACACCGGTTTTTATAGAAGATTTTGGAAAGTTTATAAGTCATATTTTGAATTTTTCAAAACCTGGCATTGATAAACAGATTATTATACATATTTTTAATTTTGGAATTTCATTTATTCTTAGAGTTTTGGCTCCTTTTTTTATGTTGATGATTATGGTGGGGGTAATAGTTAATATTGCACAATTTGGATTTATTATATCTCCTAAGGCCTTAGAACCTAAATGGGATAGACTAAATCCTGTAAACGGATTTTCAAATCTTTTTTCTAAAAGAAGCTTTGTAGAACTTCTTAAGTCTTTATTTAAAATTTTTGTTGTAGGGCTTGTGGCTTTTTATATTGTAAAAGGTAAGATGGTTACTATACTCAATTTGGCTGATACAGATCCGTTTTCGAGCATGGCTTTTTTAGGTAAATTAGTTTTTGAATTGTGCTTTAAAATAGGTTTATTAATTTTATTAATGGCTATTTTAGATTTTTTTTATCAAAAGTGGCAGTATGAACAGGATTTAAAAATGACAAAACAGGAAGTAAAGGAAGAATTTAAGCAAATGGAAGGGGATCCTTTAATTAGACAGAGGATCCGTAGTATGCAACGTGAAATGGCTAGGAAAAGAATGATGGAGGAGGTACCTAAAGCTGATGTAGTGATTACTAATCCAATACATTATGCAGTGGCTTTAAAATATGAAACAGGGAAAGATAAAGCTCCAAAAGTAGTGGCAAAAGGACAACGGCTTATTGCTCAACGAATTAAAGAAATTGCAAAAAAAAATGGTGTTTTTATCCATGAGGATCCACCTCTTGCAAGATCACTTTATTCTCAAGTTGAGATAGGAGATGAAATTCCAGAAAATCTATATAAAGCTGTTGCTGAAATACTTGCCTTTGTATATAAAATGAAAAATAAGAAAATTTCTAATCAATAGGTGTGTAATTAAATGGCAGAAAATGTTATCGTTAAATATTTAAAGCAATCAGAAATGCTTATAGCTTTAGCTATCGTTGGTATTTTGATTGTAATGATTTTACCAATGCCAGCCTTTTTGTTAGATTTTTTCCTTACATTAAGTATTACTTTGGCAGTGATGATACTTCTTGTTTCTGTTTATATAAAAGAGCCTCTTGAATTTTCAACGTTTCCTTCAGTATTACTAATTGTAACGCTTTTTAGACTATCGTTAAATGTTGCCACAACAAGAAGAATCTTATTACATGGTAGTGAAGGGGAAGAGGCAGCTGGAGCTGTGATTAAGGCTTTTGGACAGTTTGTTGTTGGTGGTAACTTTGTGGTGGGATTTATAATATTTTTAATCTTAGTGATTATAAACTTTGTTGTTATAACTAAGGGCTCTGGAAGAGTTGCAGAAGTTGCTGCAAGGTTTACTCTTGATGCAATGCCTGGTAAGCAAATGAGTATTGATGCTGATTTGAATGCTGGTTTGATAGATGAACAGACCGCAAGAAAACGCAGAGAAGAAATTCAGAAGCAAGCTGATTTTTATGGAGCTATGGATGGTGCTAGTAAATTTGTTCGGGGAGATGCGGTTGCTGGTTTGATTATTACTGCAATTAATATTGTTGGTGGTCTAATTATTGGTGTAGCTCAGCATAGTATGACAATAAGTGATGCAGCAAAAAGATTTACTATTTTGACTGTTGGTGATGGGCTTGTAAGTCAGATTCCTGCGTTAATAGTTTCCACTGCAGCTGGTATTGTGGTCACAAGAGCTGGTTCAGAGGCTGATTTAGGAAGCCAACTGATAAATCAATTATTTCAAAGTTCAAAAGTTTTATTTGTAGCAGGTGGAATACTTTTCTTTTTTGCAATAATTCCTGGTATGCCTAAGGTTTCTTTTGTTTTACTTGCTACTCTTCTTTTTGTAGTGGGTTATATGATGAGGAATATTAAGGAGAGTGTTACTGCTGAGACAGAAGAACAAGATGAACAAGAATCGGAGGAAACTCCTGAAGAAGAGATGGTTAAAGAGCTTTTAGATATTGATTTAATGGAGTTAGAGATTGGTTTTAATCTTATTCCACTTGTAGATACGAATAGAGGAGGAACTCTTTTAAACAGGATAAAATCTTTGCGTAGGCAAATCGCTATGGAGATGGGGTTTATTGTACCTCCAATAAGAATTCGGGATAATTTACAGATTGATTCAAATTCGTATTTAGTTTTTATAAAAGGAGTTAAGGTTGCATCTGGTTCTGTATATCCAGATAAATACTTAGTTATGAATCCTGATGGTGACCTTGAAAATATTGATGGGATACCTACAAAAGAGCCTGCTTTTAATTTAGATGCAAAGTGGGTGGATGATATAGAGAAAGAAAAAGCTGAACTTGAAGGAATGACGGTAGTTGATCCAGCAACTGTGATATCTACTCATTTAGCAGAAATAATTAAAACATACGCTTACGAATTGCTTGGAAGACAGGAAACTCAAGAATTAATTGATAGATTAAAAGAAAAATATCCTAAGTTAGTTGAGGATGTTATACCTAATATTTTAGATATCGGTTTGGTTCAAAGAGTTTTGCAAAATTTACTTAAAGAGAGGGTGTCCATAAGAAATTTGCCTACAATTTTAGAAACACTTGCCTCTTATGGAACGCAAAATAAAGATGTTGAATATCTCACAGAAAAGGTAAGGGCAGCTTTGAAAAGACAGATAACAGAAAGTCTTTTAGCTCCTGATGGAAGGCTGTATGTTTTTACTTTGGCGCCACAAATTGAACAGGTTATTGCACAAAATATTCAGCAAGGAGATGATGGAAGAGAAGTGGTAATGGAACCGAATACTGCACAGAAATTGTTGCAGCAGTTAATAAATAAAACTAAAGAGATAACTGATCAGGGGTTTAATCCGGTTTTAGTAATTTCACCACCTATAAGATTTCCATTTAGAAGATTTGTAGAAAAATATGTACCTAATCTTTATATTATTTCTCACAACGAGATTTCTGAGAATGTTCAGATTGAATCATTAGGAACAGTGGAGATTAAAAGATGAAGATAAAAAAGTATGAAGTTTATGATATGCGAGAAGCTATAGAGCTGATAAAAAAGGATTTAGGTCCTGATGCAGTTATTTTATCCACAAAGAAGATTGTAAAAAATGGGAGTTTTGGTCTTTTTTCAAGACCTATTATAGAGGTCACTGCTGCGGTAGATTATGAACCAGATGTTAGAAATAAGAAGGAAAAAGTAATTAATAATGCTAAGCAGAGTAAAAATATTGGTTTTGATATAGAGGAGCTTATTAATAGACTT
Organism: Deferribacter abyssi; assembly: GCF_049472655.1. Classification (NCBI taxonomy): domain Bacteria; kingdom Pseudomonadati; phylum Deferribacterota; class Deferribacteres; order Deferribacterales; family Deferribacteraceae; genus Deferribacter; species Deferribacter abyssi. Next base: position 54,423 of record NZ_JAQNCS010000012.1, on the reverse strand, counting down.
GGACTTGATAAATTTGAGGTAATGTTAAAAGAGATAAGTGAAATTAAAAGGCAACTTTCAGAAATGAAGAACCAGAGTAAGGGTGAATTGAGTAGTATTGATTTGCCAGAGAGACTCAGTTTCATTTACAATATAATGGTAAAAAATGGTGTTGATGATCTTATAGTATATAAATTTTTAAGAAAAATAGAGAAAAGGATATCTACAGAATTTAGTAATGCTCAGATTAAAAAGGTTGTTGTACAGTTGATGGGAGATCTTATACCAGTTGAAAAAGATTATCTTACCTCGCTGAGGCAAAAGATAGTAGCAATGGTTGGACCCACAGGTGTTGGTAAAACTACTACAATTGCAAAAATTGCGGCTAATTTAAGTTTAAAACATCAAAGTAAAGTTGCTCTTATTACCATTGATACTTTCAGAATAGGTGCTGTTGAACAGTTGAAAACATATGCTGAAATTGTAAATATACCGTTAAAAGTTGCATCAACACCTAATGAACTAAAGTCTCAGATTGCTGAGCTTAAAGATTTTGAGTATATCTTTATAGACTCTATGGGAAGAAGTCAGTATGATGACGCACAAATCAGAGAGTTAGCTAATTTTTTAGATGTTAGTCCATTGATTACAACAGTATTGGTATTATCTATGAGTTCAAATCATGCTGAGATGTATGATACATTTGATAGGTACAAAATGTTGCACCCTGAATATCTTATATTCACAAAACTTGATGAAACAAGACATTTTGGCCCATTGATAAATGTTCCTATTATAAAAAAAGTGCCGTTATTATTGCTTTCTACAGGACAGAATGTTCCTGAAGATTTAGAAATACCAGATGGCAGAAAGATTGCTATTAAATTATTGAACGAAATTCAGAGGATGTGGAGAGAGTAGTGATTGATCAAGCAGGACTATTGAGAAAAATGGCATGGGCTAAGAATAGAAAATCTGTTTATATATCTGTTGCGAGTGGAAAAGGTGGGGTAGGTAAAACAAATTTTGCGGTAAATCTTGCCTATCAACTTGTGAAAAGAGGGAAAAAAGTTCTTCTATTTGATGCTGACTTGGGGCTTGCTAATGTAGATGTAATTTTAAACATAGCACCAATTAAAACAATTAAGGACTATTTTTTAAATAACGCTAAAATCGAGGAAATAGTTATAAAAAATGTGAAAGGGTTTGATGTGTTTCCTGCCTCAAGTGGATTTTTGGAGTTAACTCATATTGAAACGGAAGTTTTTGATAAGATTTTAGATATGTTTGTATTACTTGATGAAAGCTACGATTATATAATTTTTGATACAGCAGCAGGAATAGCAGAAAATGTTTTAAGATTTATTATTTTTTCTGATCTTTTTATTGTGATAACACTTCCAGAACCTACTGCAATAACTGATGCATATGCATTGGTTAAGGTTGTGCACAATAAAAATAAAAATATTACACCGCATTTTGTTATAAATATGGTTAAAGGGGAAGTTCAAGCTGAGACTGTTTATGAGAATCTAAGAAAAGTTATTTATAATTTCTTAAAAAAAGATATCGAGTTATTAGGTTTTATAAGAAGAGATGATAAACTTGTAAAGGCTGTAACTAGGCAAAAAATTCTATCGGAAATTTTTCCATCAACGGAGTATGCCAAAGATTTAAGAATGATAGTTGATAATGTGTTGAGATTTAATGATAAAAACAGAAGCATAAATGTAGAAGAATTTTTTGTTATGAGAGGCTGATATGAAAGGGATTTATGGCCATGTAGCATTATTAATTGCTTCTTTTGTTTTTATAATATCTTTTACTTATAAAATTATTCATTTTTACGATATAAGTTTAACTGTTTTTTTTAGAGATTTATTGATTTTTATAATAATATATAATATTTCAAAATATTTTTTACGATACATTGAACAACTTTTTAATAATTATAGAAAAATATTATGAATAGTTATTACAAGGTAAATAACAGTTATTTAAATCAGGAAGAGTTGATTAATGAGTTTATTCCTAGAATAAAATCGTGGGTCATTCGTGCTGTATCTGCTTTACCTGATAGTGTTGATGTAGACGAGATTTATTCGGCTGCATGTTATGGTTTTGTGGAAGCATTAAATAGATATGACAAATCTAAAGGGGTTGATTTTAAAGTATATGCTGAACGCAGAATAAAAGGTGCTATTTTAGATTGTCTTAGAAGTTTAGATAATCTTTCAAGAGGTATGCGTAGTAAAGTTAAAGATTTAGAAGAGAAGGTAGCAAGACTGTCAACAAAACTGGGAAGAAAACCGACAGTTGAGGAAATTGTGAAAGAATATCGTATGGAGGAGGATGAGGTTAACAAGCTGTTAGAATTGATTGAAAATTCAGATACAGCTAGCCTTGATACAGTAGTAGGAGATGATGAAAATAGTTCATTAGTTGATTTTATTAAAAGTGATATTTTAACACCAGAAGAAAATATAGAGAAACAGGAATTAATAAATATTTTGTCTAAAGAGATTGAAAACTTAAAAGAAAAAGAAAGACTTATTGTTACTTTGTATTATTATGAAGAGTTAACGATGAAAGAAATAGGAGCAGTTTTAGGTATTTCAGAATCAAGAGTGTGCCAAATACATAACAATGTAGTGAATAAACTCAAGAGGAGGATTAAAAAATACTATGAATAAAATAAAAGTTTTAATTGTAGATGATTCTGCTTTTATGAGAAAAGCTATAGAAACCATGTTAAGAAAAGAGCCAGAGATAGAGGTTGTTGGTTTTGCTAGAAATGGTAAAGAAGCTATTGAGTTAGTTGAATCGTTGAATCCCGATGTTGTTACCCTCGATATAGAAATGCCTGTAATGGATGGTTTAGAAGCTTTGAAAATCATAATGAAAAAGTTCCCTAGACCAGTAATAATGGTGAGTTCGTTAACAACTGAGGGAGCAGAAGCTACTCTTAAAGCATTAGAATTAGGTGCTGTTGATTTTATTCCAAAAGATAAGTCATTTGCTACATTAACAGTAATGAAAATTGAAAGGGAGCTGATTGAAAAAATAAAGCATTTTGCAAAAAAGAGAATAACAGAAGTTTTTTCTCATAAAACCAGAAAGGTTACATTTGGTAGAGAAGATAAAAAAGAAAAGCCTGCACAAATTCAGCCAGTTGGTAGAGCTGTAAAGAAAATTCCAATTAGTATGGTTTTGATAGGGACATCAACAGGTGGTCCTCAATCTTTACAGCGTGTTATTCCTCAGATAAGCCCAAGTATTAACAAGCCGATATTAGTTGTTCAGCATATGCCACCTAATTTTACAAAGTCTCTAGCAAATAGACTAGATTCTTTGAGTAAATTGACAGTAATTGAGGCTCAAGGAAAGGAAAAGATTGAACCTAATGTCGTTTATATTGCAAAGGGAGGATTTCATCTAAAGGTTCGTAAAATTGGGACGAATTATTATACAGAAGTTACAGAACAGCCCAAAAATATACTACATATACCAAGTGTTGATGTGATGGTGAGTTCCGCAGTAGAATGTATAGGGGGAAATGGGTTAGGGGTGATAATGACAGGGATGGGATCTGATGGAAAAGAGGGGTTGAAAAAATTGAAGCAGCGAGGTGGTATTGTTATCGCTCAGAATGAGGAAACGTGTGTAGTATACGGAATGCCAAGAGCTGTGGTAGAAGCGAAAATAGCTGATGAGGTAGTTCCTTTAGATAGGATTGCCGAGAGGATTGAATATTATTGTAAATAAAAAATGGATAAAATATGGCTGATATCTTAAGTCAAGAAGAAATTGATGCACTTTTATCTACAGTAGCTGAAGAAGGGTTAGATGAAAAAAAGGTCGAGACCCTAGAGTTTGTTCCTAAGAAAGTATCGGTATATGATTTTAGAAGACCTGACAGGGTTTCTAAAGAACAGCTTCGTTCTATTAGAAATTTGCATGATAAATTTGCTAGGAATTTCAGTTCAGCATTATCTAACGTTTTAAGAGCAATTACAGATATAAACCTAGTTAGTGTTGATCAGATGACATATGGCGAGTTTTTGATGTCTCTTCCAGATCCCACAAGTTTTAATGTTTTGAGCATGATTCCCTTAGAAGGTAATGTGGTGTTGGAGATTAACCCTTCAATTGTTTTTCCTATTGTAGACAAGCTGTTAGGAGGGACAGGCCAACCATTATACAAGATGCGTGAATTAACAGCATTAGAACAGAAGTTGTTGGATGGTGTAATTAATCTTTTACTTAAAGAGCTAGAAGATGTTTGGAGGCAGGTTATTCCTAATGTGAAATTTAAAAAAGAAGTGAGTGAAAATAGTCCTCAAGTTATACAAATAGTTGCTCAGAACGAAGTTGTGGTATTGATAGTTTTTGAGTTAAAATTTGGAGAAGCATCTGGTTTAATAAATCTTTGTTTTCCAGCAATAACTTTAGAACCTATCTTAGGAAAGATTAGTTCACAGGATTGGATAATAGGGGGCAAGAAAGGGAAGTTTGGGAATTATGAAGAGCAGATTTATCAGTTATTAGAAGATATTTTAATAGAGATTCGTGCTATATTGGGAGAAAACATTCTAACAGTAAATGATATATTGTCGTTAAAGGTGGGAGATACTGTTGTTTTGAACAATAAAGCATCTATGCCGGCCGTATTGTATATTAATAACTTAAAGAAATTTGAACTAGAATTAGGAATTTCAGGTGTAAAAAAAGCGGTTAAGCTTAAAAGAAATATTGTTGAAGAAAACAAAGTTGGGGTAGATTTGTGAAAAAGATAATAAGTTTTGATGAGATTCCAAAGTTAAAGGATGTAGTTAATTTAATTAACGAACATTTTTCAAATTCTTTAGAAACTGTGATAAATCAAGAAGTTAAGTTGCAAGTAGAAGAATTTTATACTGGATATTTAGATGATATTGTCAGTGATATAGAGAATCCAGTTTTTGTAAAAGGTGAAGAAAATGAAAATAATTTATTTTGTGGTTTTATCTTTAGTTTGAAAGATATAACAGCATTGGTAGATTATATGATGATGGGAGAGGGGGAATCCAAGGACGAGCTTGATGAGGATACGAAAGATGCAGTTAAGGAACTGACTAGTCAAGTTGTATCTTCATTGAATGTTCCTTTATCTGAGTATGTTGAAAAGAAATTTAGTTTTTCTATAGCTGATGTTGTATTTGAAAAACCAGAATTTGAAGAAGAGATTTGTGGAATTACTTTTATCCTTAAAGCTGGTAAAATTGATTCTAGATTTGTATTTTTCGTAGATTCTAAGTTTAATGATATGATAAAGTATAGTAAAGAGGTTGATGATATTACACCAGATGTTGGTGATTTTGATAGTAATTTGGGTAATGAAATTGAGGTAGGTGGTAATATAGATATATTGCTTGATGTAGAAATACCTGTTTCCGTTAAAATAGGTTCTACGAAAATGTATTTAAAAGATATTTTGGAACTTGGCCCTGGTAAAATTATTGAATTGGAAGAGTATGCTGATGAACCAGTAGAACTTTTAGTTAATAATAAGGTTATTGCTAGAGGAGAAGTTGTTGTAGTTGATGGTTATTTTGGACTGAGGATTCAAGAGATTGTTAGTCGGGCAGAAAGAATAGAAAAGTTGAAAGACTGACTATGAAAAAACTTGAATAAATTTAAATAACAATGTATTAATTTTTTAAATATAGTATTTAGGAGGCTTTAATGGCTTATGATGATGTTATTATAACAGTTGATGATTCATCGACAATGCGTAGGATTATAAAGAATACTCTACATAAAATAGGATTTTCAAATGTACTGGAAGCATCTAACGGTGTTGAGGCTTTGGAAGTTTTATCTAAAAATAGTGTTGATCTTATTATAACGGATTGGAATATGCCAGAAATGGATGGATTGACCTTTGTTAAAACAGTTCGAGCTAACAAAGAGTATGATGAAATACCTATTTTGATGGTTACTACAGAGGCTGCTAAAGAAGATATTTTAATTGCTTTGAAAAGTGGGGTAAATAATTATGTTGTTAAACCTTTTACTCCAGATACTTTGAAGGAGAAGGTATTTAAACTGCTTGGATATTAAGATGAGTGAATATTTGAATGATTTGAATGAACTTATTGAGATTGCGAAAAAGATAAATAGTGGGGATTATGATTTAATAGAGATTAATATTAAGCCTGAAAGTGAGTTGTTTCATATTGCACAATATTTTAATGAAGCTTTGAAAAAGCTAAAGATAGTGGATGATACTTTTTCTGATGCTTATGAGGATTTACCTTTATTTGAGAAAATATTGCGCGAAATAATTAATGATATGAAAAAAGCTACTGAATCAATTTTGAGTGAGATTGATAAAATCAATTTTAACATAGATTCTATAAAAGAAAGTTTAAAAGGGTTGAAAGAAACAATTCAGCTTGGAGATTTTGATAAAGCAAAAATATATTTAAACGGGATAAAAGATTCGATCATGGAAGGTGAAGATATTTGTTTTGATATGATAGCTGCTTTAGAGTTTCAAGATATAACCAAACAGAAAATTGATAAACTTATGATCATCTTGGATGAAATAGAAAACAGAATTGCTGATTTGATAATAAAACTAGGCTTGAAAACTAATAAGCTAGATTTAGAAAAATTGAGTGAAGTAAAAGAAAAGAAAGAAGTTTTAGAGGATCAAGAGCTAGTAGATAAGTTGCTGGAAGAATTAGGTTTTTAGGAGTGTGTTATGGATAATGAAATGGGTGATTTAATACAGGATTTTTTAATTGAAACAGAAGAGCTGATTGAACAGCTTGATCAGGATCTTGTGGAACTTGAGCAGAGAAAGGATGATTTAGATTTACTAAATAAGATTTTTCGTGCTGCTCATACAATTAAGGGTTCGTCGTCTTTCTTAGGTTTTGATAAATTGACAGAAGTGACTCATGTGGCAGAAGAGATATTAAATAAATTGCGTAAAGGAGATATGGTAGTTACAACTGAGGTAATGGACGTTCTTTTAGAGTTTGTTGATTGTGTGAGGAAAATTGTTGAGGATATAAAAAATGGTAGTGATACGACGGATACCACTGAAATTGTTAAAAAGCTAAAATTGGTTAATGAGGGTAAAGCTTTAAAAAAAGAATCTCAGTCTGATGTTAAGAAAGCTGAGAAATCTAAAACTACTGGAAAGAATGAACCTTCACAGATAAGTAAAGTAACGAAAGCTATAGAGCAGACAATAAGAGTAGATGTAAGTAGACTTGATACATTGATGAATCTTGTGGGAGAACTTGTTTTAAGTAGAAATAGAATAGCTCAGATATCAACAGAATTTGAAAAAAAATTTGATGGGGATTTTCTGGTAGAACAACTTCTTGAAACATCTTCTCATCTTGGCCTTATTACAACAGAATTACAATTAGCAGTAATGAAAACAAGGATGGTACCTATTGGAAAGGTATTTAATAAGTTTCCAAGGATGGTTAGGGATTTATGTAGGGAGTTAAACAAAGAGATAGATTTGGTGATTTCTGGAGAGGATACAGAGCTTGATAAATCTGTTGTGGAAGAGATTGGCGATCCATTAATTCATATGCTTAGAAATGCCGTTGATCATGGTATTGAGCCACCTGATGTGAGATTAAAAAAAGGAAAACCAGAAAAAGGTACAGTACATCTTACAGCATATCACGAAGGTAATCATATTGTAATAGAAATACGTGATGATGGTAGAGGAATGGATCCTGAAAAGCTTAAAAAGAAGGCTGTTGAAAAAGGTATTATTACTCCAGAGGAAGCTAAGACATTGAGTAAAGAAGAAGCCTTAGCATTGATTTTTAGACCTGGATTTTCCACTGCTGAAAAAGTGACAGGGGTTTCTGGTCGTGGTGTTGGGATGGATGTAGTAAAAACTAATGTAGAGAAATTAAATGGTATTATACAGATTGATTCAGAAATTGACAAGGGAACTACCTTTAGGATGAAATTACCTCTAACTTTAGCAATAATACAGGCGCTTCTTGTAGAAGTATCCGGTGAGATTTTTGCTGTTCCTATTGTGTCTGTAATTGAGACTGTTAAAATTGATGAAAACGAGATACATAACTTTGAAGGTAGAGAGGTTTTGAAACTAAGGGAATCAGTTCTTTCGCTGGTTAGGATTAATGAAGTTTTTGAATTAGAACCTACATTTAGCAACGAAATGTATGTTGTTGTGGTTGCATTAGCAGAAAAACGTGTTGGTTTTATTGTGGATAGGCTTATAGGGCAAGAAGAAATAGTAATTAAGTCTTTGGGTGAGTATTTAGGTGGAACTGTGGGAATAGCAGGTGCTACTATTATGGGGGATGGTACTGTCAGGTTGATACTCGATGTTGCAGGAATAATGGATATAGCTTCGAAAATGCCGAGAATTCCAAGGGCAAGAAAAGGAAAAGGAAGTAAAACAACAGTTCCTGAGACTGGAAATAGGATAAGGCTAATGTTAGTCGATGATTCTGCTACTGATAGAAAGATAATGAAAAGGTTGTTGGGTGGTACAGGTTGGATAGAGGTGATTGAAATTACTAATGGTAAAGATGCTATAGCTGCTGTTAGAAATTTTGATGTGGATATGGTAATAACTGACATTTTTATGCCAGAAATGGATGGTTTTGAGCTGGCAAGGTCTTTGAGGGAAGCTGGGTATAATGGACCTATTTTGGCAATTTCATCAAGAGGAGAAGTTAACGATAGTAAGAAATTTTCTGCATATGGAATCGATGCCTTTTTGACTAAACCAGTAAGTTTGGATGATATTTTAAATAAAATAAATGAACTTAATTCGATTTATAAAAAATAGTATAATTTTTCTTTTAGTTGTGTTTGTTTATGAGGTTACCACCTTAGATAGGAGATTTCAAACGGTAAGTAAGTTAGATTATAAGTCTTTTTATTACTATAATGGTGGAGCCGACGTAATAAAAGAACTAAAGATTATTAAGATATATTCCGATTCTAACTTTAAAAGGGCTTTAAGGGATTTTAAAATTGAAAAAACAAATTATAAAAAACTTTTACCTAAGTCTGTTAATCGTTTTAATAAGTATCAATATATCTGGTGGAGATGAAAAGTATAAGTTCAAAGTTATTGCAGAAAAACCAGGTTCTATAAGTACATCTTTTTACGTATATAGCGAAAGTATCGAAGATGCCAAAGAGGAAATCTCATTAAACGGTTGGAAAGTAATTAGTGTCGAAAAGGTTGGGGCAGTTAGGCTGAAACAAAAGCCGGATGATAGCTTGGTAATAGAAGATACACAGGCAAGCTTTACAAGATTAAAACTTATAAAAACTTTTTATTTTGATAAAGGTTCGTATTCTTTTAGATTGGATAATAAAACGTTGGAATTTGTTAAGTCGTTAGATAAAAAAAAAGTTTATTATATCTATGGGCATACGGACTCAGTGCCTGTAAAACCTAATAATAAATATAAAAATAATTATGAATTATCTATATTAAGAGCAAAGTTTGTGAAAAATCTTTTGAAAAAATATGCTGATATTGATGAGAATGCGAAGATTGTTGGTTTAGGTGAATTTTATCCTTTAGTATCCAATAGTTTTAAGGGAGCTGTTCAAAATAGGCGAGTAGAGCTTTATGAGTCAGATTAGAAAAATAAATCCTAAAGATTTGTATGATATCAATATTGCAAATTTTTATAATTATGTTGCTGAGATAATGGATGATTTTCATTATGCATTTCATGTTAGTATTAGAGAAATTCCAAATAAAACAAGATGTGAGATATGGAAGCATAAAAAAAGTGATGAAGAGGCCTTAGTATGGGTTGAAGTTGTTAAAGAAAGCAAAGATGTGGCATCTGATATAGTTGTGGAAGTACTTAGAATTATGAATGACAACAACCTTACTAAATTGTTTTTTTTCACTAATGGTTCATTGAGGGATGATGATAGACAAATTTTAGATGATGAAGGGCATTTCATTTTTACTACAGATGAAATAATAGAGACTCTTATAGCATTAGATAAAAAAAAGATTCCTAAAAAGAAAGTTGTTAGAAAACGGGTTAAGGTTCCATCAGGTTTTGTTTTAATTAAAAATTATCTTAGAAGTAGAGAATTGCCTAAAGAAAAGAATGTAATTAGGATAAATTTGATAAAAGACATTGTTTATAGATATGTTTCTCTTTATGAGCCTATTAAAGAGATGATTTCAAATATAAAAGATTTTGATGAAATACCTGATGATACAAAAGAAAGATTAAAAAAAGAACAGTTTAAATTGCTACCTAACTTAGTTGTTATTTCTACATATAGTTTTATGGATAAATTTCAATATTTAAAAGTAGATTTATTTAACTATGTAAAACTTTTGATTATGTATATTGGGGCTATCATTGAATATGAATTAATGGAGGATGTTGAGAAATATAGAAAAGAAATTGAAAAATATCTTGATAAATTTAATAAGATAGAAGAAGAGATTGAGCAGTATAAAAGAGAGTATATTGATGAAAACAAGAGATTATCTATGAAATTGCTAGTGTCATCAGCACTGTTTATTATTATTTTTTTTATATTATTAATAATCTTGGTAGTTAAATGATGAAAGGTTTTGATTTTTCGATACTGCTAAATAGTATTGATGAAATTGTTGTTGTGGTTGATGAAGAGTATAGAATTCAGTTTATAAATAATAAATTAAAATTGCTCACCAATAAGATTCCTTCTCAGGTAATTGGTAAAAAATGTTATTCAATATTGTTTAAAAGAACAGAACCTTGCGAAAACTGTTCTTTATCTGTCTTAAAGGAAAAAGGGTTTGCTAAGGATATTATACACGATACGATAAATTTTAGAGGATTTAGGAAGATTTTTAGAGGGAAATTTGAGTATGTTGATGACAAATATTTTATTGAAGTGCTTGATGATATCACTGAAGCAAAAGTACTGGTAGATAAACTTACACATCAAGCTAAAGAATTGAAAGCAAATAATGTTATTTTAAATCTCAAAAAACAAGAGATTGAAAAAAAACATCGTTTTTTGACAAAGGTGATAAATAGCATTAGTGACGGCTTGATGGTGGTAGAAAAAGATTATTCTATAAATGTCTTAAATTATAAAGTTTCAGATTTCGTTGGTAAGCATTCTGAAAAATTAAAAGTTGGTAAATGTTTTGAAGTTTATGGTTTTACTGAGCCTTGTACAGAGTGCCCTTTGGTAGATAAAAAAATAGTAAAGTCTGTTAGAAAAGTTAATAATAAGACTCTTACGTTACAGTTTAATAGTTTCGATAATTATATAGTTGAAAGTATACGTGATTCCACAAGAGAAGTGTTGCTTCTTGATGAAATCAAAAGACAACAGCATGAATTGAAAGAGAAGCAACATCAGATGATGAAACTTAATGAAGATTTATTAAAAATGAATGAGAAACTCAAAAAAGCTCAAGAGATTATTGATGAAGAGTTGCGTCAAGTTGGAGAGATTCAATCAAGTCTTTTACCAGAAAAATTGCCTGAAATAGACGGGTACGAGTTTGCGGCTTTTTATACCCCTGCAGAGCAAGCGGGTGGTGATTATTATGATTGTATTGAAATGAGTAACGGTTATTGGGGATTTACTGTGGCTGATGTTAGTGGTCATGGTGTACCTGCTGCGGTAATAATGGCTATTACACGAGCGATTATGCGATCTTATACTTATGATGTAATATCTTCATCTGAGGCTTTAACTATGGTGAATGAGATTTTGTGTGAAAATATCTATACAAATGACTTTGTGACAATGTTTTATGTTGTTATGAATAGTATTACTGGTGAATGCAATTATGCAAGTGCTGGGCATAACCCACTGCTTTATTTTGATAAATCTGAAATGGTTGTAAGAAAAATTACTGCAAATGGTTTATTTTTAGGTGCTTTTGATGTAGTGGAGTATGAAGAAGGGAACTTTATCTTTGATGATGGTGATATTGCATTTATGTATACAGATGGACTTGTAGAAGCTATGAATAAAAATGATGAACAATATGGATACGATAGATTAATAAATAAAATAATAATGTTTCACAATGAAAAATGTGATGATATAATTAAATATATTATGGAGGATGTAAAAGAGTTTGCAGAGGGAAGACCTTTTGAAGATGATATTACTATATTTATAATAAAGAAAAAAGGAGGTTAGTGATGTATGAAGTGAAGGATGTTTCCGGTAAGAAAGTTGTTTACCTGACAGGGGAAATCAATGCACAGACAGGACAGATAATGAAAAATGAAGTGTTAAAGTTATTCAATGATGTGGACACGGTTATACTTTCATTTAAAGGGGTTGTATATATGAACAGTTCGGGACTTAGAGAGATTATAGATTTATATAAACAGAGCAACAAGAATAAAAAAAGCTTAAAGATTTGTGATTTATCAGCTGATTTAAAGGAAATGTTTTCTTTTACAGGTTTAGATAAAGTTTTTAAGATTTTTTCTACTGAAAAAGATGCTTTGAGGTAATGTATGTCATATAAGCTGGATAAAAAGGATGGTGTTTTAAAGGTAATTTTAAGTTCAGATATTAGTTTAAGTGATTTTAAAGGTATTAAAGAGGAATTGAAATCTTATGATAACGTTAAAGAGGTAAGGCTTGATTTAAAAAATTGTGAATATATTCAAAGTAAAGAGTTGGCTGGATTTGTGCAGTTAAATAAATTTTGTAAAGAAAAAAATATAAGTTTCATATTAGTAAATGTTAATGAAAGTATCATTCAGCTTTTAGAGCTGACAAATTTACTTACAATTTTCAAAATTGAGCAAGATTTTACTTCTTATACTCCTGAAGAATTGATTGGTTTTTTTGATGATGTTGAGCTATCAGATAAAGTGTCAGATTTTATTGCAGAAAATTATAGTGATAGCTATAAAGTTTTGATGAAAAATTTAATCATAAGTGATGATCCTATTCTAAAAGAATATGCAATTTTAACAGTGGGAAAAGCTCATGATTACGATTTCTTGGAGGATATTAGAGCTGCACTGAGAGATGAGGTAGGAAATGTGGTAAAAGCAGCAATAACTGTTTTGGGTTGGTTGCAAGATTTTGATTCTAAAGAAGAAATATACCCCTTTTTGAATAGTGAATTTGTAGATGTGGCTGAGGCTGCAGCTGCTACAATAGCTTTGTTAGCAGATGACGATGATGCTGAGAGATTAGCTAAGCTATTGGAAAAAAAAGATGAAAGATTAAAGAAGATTGTAATCCAAGCGCTTACACTCATAAATGATGATAAATGTTATGATATAGTTAAAAGGGAGTTAGAGGTAGAAAAAGATGAACAGCTTATTGCTTATATTGTGAAAATGTTATCTTTTTTTAATAGAAAAGAAGTTGAAGATATTTTAATTAATTATTTGTCACATGATTCAAATATTGTCAGAGAAGCTGCAGCATCATCACTCGTTAGGATAAATGCCGTATCTAAAGTAGATGATATTTTAAGAAAAGTAACAGATCCTGATAGTATGGTGGGGTATTTTTCAACAAAAGCTGTGGGTGAACTTTGCAAAGATAAAAAATGTGCTGATTATTTGATGAGAGTTTATCATGAGGTATCTGATAATGTAAAATTAGCCATCATTGAGGCTCTTGGTAAAATGAGTGTTGACTGTTCAGATTTTTTATATCAAGCACTTTCTGAAGATAATGAGGACATTAGAAAAGAAGCGCTTAATTCACTCTATTTGGTATTGGGAGATAAAGTTGGGAATATTGCATTAGATTGCTTAAAGGATGAAAGTTGGCTAGTTAGATATAAGGCTGTAGAAATTCTCGGGAAAATTAATATTGCTAATTTAGAGAAGATTTTGAATGATCACTTAAAAAGGGAAAGTAGCAAATTTGTGAAAGAAAAAATATACTTAATTTTGGGAGAGTTATGATTAATACAGGAATAATTAAGATTAAGGACGATGAATTTTTAGAAATTACTGAGCTAATTTATAAGCATTCAGGAATTTACTTTACTCAAAACAAAAAATATTTGTTGGAAAACAGATTGTCAAGATTGCTTCATGAGCATAATTTTACATCCTTTAAGGATTATATTTATTATCTTAAATATAATTCTAGAGGAAAGAGTGAGTTAGAAAGGTTGATAAATTTAGTAACAATAAATGAAACCTATTTTTTTAGAGAAAAAGGACAAATAGATTATTTGGTAGATAAAATTATTCCTTCTGAAATTCAAAAGGGGAAAAGAAGCTTTAAAATTTTGTCGGCTGCTTGTTCTACTGGAGAAGAACCGTATAGTATCGCAATGGCATTAAAAGAGAAAATGCTTGATACTAAAGCAAGATTTGATATTATTGGTGTGGATATAAACACAGATGTTATTAAGACTGCTCAGGAAGGTATTTTTCGTTCTGTATCATTTAGAGGTGTAGATCCTAAAATTATTGCAAAGTATTTTAAAAAAGATGGATTCAATTATTATTTAACCAATGATATTAGACGTATGGTTAGATTCATGCAGGGTAATTTGACTGAAAGAACTATGTTTATAAAGATAGGTAAATGTGATGTCATTTTTTGTAGAAATGTGTTGATATATTTTGATGTAGAAACAAAAAAGAAGGTAATTGAGCATTTTTATAATTCATTGAATATTCCTGGTTATTTATTTTTAGGCCATTCTGAGACAATGAATAGACTTAGTGATAAGTTTGAAATGAATAATTTTAGAACAGGTATTGTGTACATAAAAAATAAGTGAGTAAAAAATGGGATAGGTCCAAAAGATTTGCAACATGTAATAGGCAAGGCTAGTTTCCCTGAGAAAGTACAGGAGGTCCTTGATAAGAGTAGTTTTAATAAATACGGTTTTGTTTCTAAAGAATTTATAGAAGGTAATTTAGTTAATTTATCAGTTATTTCAGATATCAAAAAGATTGAAATGTCAATAATTGATAGTAGAAAAAGTGTTAAAAAGTTTTTAAAAGGTAAATCTAAGGATAAAAAGATAATGAATAAAAAAAGAAAATCTATTTTAGAAGAAGAAGTTGGTAAAATAATAGATACAGAGGGTTAAGTATGAATAAAGTTGTTTTAAAGATTTATCAACCAGAAGATGTAAAAACTGTTTATGCGATGTTTGTAGATGAAAAGAACTTTGGTATAAAATCAAATAGTTTAAGTGAAGATTTATTTATGGATTCGCTGAAGATTAATGCGTTGTGGTATGAAGGTGATGTATTGGTTGGTGCTGATGTAGAATATGTGAGAAAAGATAAAGATATATATTATTTTAAAATAACATCAAAGATTGCAAAAGGACTAAAAAGGGAGCATTATCGTATCGACTATAAAGGTAATTACTACATAAAACTGATAGATATGGATTCTGTTAGTGAGTTTAAGAGATTGATAGATAGAAAGAGTATTCAAGCAAAAACAAAAATGTCAAATAAAATAAAAAACATTATCCAAAAAGAAACTACAAACATGCAATATGTTCTTAGGTTTTTATTAGAAATTGATTTAAAATTAGATACAATTCTTGAGATGATAGGGGATAAAGAGGTGGACTTGGATTTTATGTTGGTTGATGCAATAGATATTAGCGGTGGAGGTATAAGTTTTTTTTCAACTGAGCAAATTGACAAAGATCTATACTTATATATAGAAGGTGATATTAGAGAGGCAATGAATAGGGTTACGTTTTATGCTTTAGGCAAAGTAGTCACAGAATTTAAAACTCCTAAAGGGTATATATATGGTGTTGAGTTTAAATATATAGATCATGAATTAAGGGAAGATATAATAAGATTTGTTTTTGAAAAAGATAGGGAGCTAATTAAAAGGGCGTTACAGAGTTGATGAGGTAATATGTGAATTATAATTTGATTTTAATAATTGCTTTTTTGTTGATAGGTATTTTATATGTTTTTGTTTTTATATTATTGATCAAGTTGAAATCTATTGAAAAAAAGTTGATAGATGTATCCTATGAGGATGTGCAAATTATAATTAATGAGCTAAAAGAATTATTAGTTGAGAGTGAAAGGGTATCAGAGCAAATTGATAATAATCTTAAAGAAAAAGAGGCTTTACTTGAAGATCTTGTTGATCTTATTGATGCTAAAATTAATAGGTTGGAAGTGATTTCCTCTTCAGTTCCTTCAGAGAAAGATTTAAAATCTCAAATAATAGCTCTTTATAAAAGTGGTAAAAACGTGTCTGAGATTGCAAAAGATTTAAATATATCTGTTACAGAAGTTAATCTTGTTTTAAAATTGCTCTATGAAAATTGAGAACAGTAATCTCTCACATATTCTCAGTAAAGAACTACCTCCGTTGAAAAAAGGTGAAGTAGTAAATGTAAAAATAATAAGATTAATTGATAAAAGGCAGTTTATAGTAAGTATTAAAGGGAAGCTTTTAAAAGCTATGATTAATTCTGAGATTACTTTATCTAAATTCAAAGCTGAAGTTATAAAAACAGAGCCATTTTTAGAGCTGAAAACTGTAAAAGAGCCGGTTCAAAACCTTGACGTAATGTTTTTAAAAAAGATTGCTGTAAGATTTAGTAAAGATGAGATTTTTAATTTTCTAAGATCTTTTACACACTTTAATTTAAAAAAGCTAGACAAAGAAGAAATAATGAAATTAATAAAGGATAGCGGTTTGTTTTTTGAAAAGAAGATTGCTGATGGTGAGGATGTGTCTAACAATGTGAAGGGGCTTATTTATAAAGATAATAGTAACTTAAAAGATATGTTTTTGAAGTTACAGGTAAATCTTTTAATGCATGGTGAGATTTTTTTGCCCTTTAAATCATTAGAGTATGGCATAGAGGATGGAGAGATTAAAATAAAAAAAAGTAGAGATTGCTTTTATGTTACTATAAAAACAACTTTTTCCAAACTTGGGACAATAATGGTTAAACTAAGAGAATTTCAAGGGGAAATAACAGGTACTATATTTACAGAAAGTAGGTTTAAGGGATTGATAAATCAAATAAATGTTGAAAATGTTAGATTAAGTTGGAAAGAGCTTAAAGAGGAAGAAATAGAAAAAGAATTTGATTTCGATTCAATGTTAATATCAACTTTAGGGCATTTTGAGACGATTGCATAAAAAAGTTCTTTACAAATGAAAAGTATGTTGTTATATTTTACATATGATGAGTTCAATATTTTTTAACGCTAATTTAGCATCAAATTTTAAAGCTTGGTGGTGGACAGCATTGGATAAGTAGGCTGTTCACCATAGATGTGCGATTAAGAGGGCCGTGTGGTGGACAGCCACACGGCCCTTTTTGGTATACAGAGTTTAAGGGCCGTGGGATGAAAAATCTCACGGCTTTTTTTTTTTGAAAACTGGAGGTTGAAATGATAAACATTACTTTTGATGAATTTAAGAAATTGTCAGAAAAATACACTCATATTCCCATTGTCAGGGAAATTGTGGGAGATATTTATACTCCCATTTCGCTTCTTAGAAATTTTTCCAATGAGAAATTTTTATATCTCTTAGAAAGTGCGAACATTGATAAGAGTTTTTCAAGATTTACATATTTTGCAAAAAGGCCTGAAAAAGTGTTACTGTTTCAAAAGGGGAAACTTATTGAAGTTGGAAATGGTAAAAAAAGCGAGATTTTTTTAAATCCCATTGATTACCTAAATTATGAGATGAATGCATTTAATGGGATGAGGGATGAAAATATTGGAGATTTTTGCGGTGGTTATGTAGGTTTTTTTGGATATGAGATGATAAACTATATGGGAATTTTGCGCAAAAAAATAAAGGAACCTGATGAGTTACTTATGGGACTCGCATTGATAAATGAGTTTTATGTTTTTGATAATCATTTAAATAAATTTTATGCTGTTTCAGTGATAAAGACAGATTTAGATCTGGAAGAAGCTTACCGAATAGGACTGGGTAAAACCATTGAGATGGTGGACGAGCTTCATAGGGTAAACTTTGACCTGTCAAACTCAGATGAAATCATCTCTATAAAGAAGGATTTTGATAAGGAGGATTTCATAGAAATTGTGGAGAAAGTGAAGAGGGAAATAATTGACGGTGAAGCAATACAGATTGTTATATCAAATAAATATGAAGTAGAAGGATTTATAAATCCCATTAATTTTTACAGAGCATTACGCAATATAAACCCTTCGCCATACATGTTTTTCTTTAAATTTGAAGATTATATTGTATGTGGTTCATCTCCAGAAATTCATCTAAAAATCAAAGATAATAAAGCAATTTTAAAACCCATTGCAGGCACTTATCCTGTGGAAAAAGATATAAAGTCTGTAAAAAATAGTCTTTTGCATGATGAAAAAGAAATTTCAGAACACCTTATGCTTTTGGATCTTGCAAGAAATGATCTTTATAGCGGTTGTTATCCAGAAACGGTAAAAGTTAATTCTGCTTTTATCCCTGAGGTATATTCCCATGTGGTGCATATAGTTTCAGAAGTGGAGGGAGTGAAAAAGAAAGAAATAAGCAATCTTGATTTATTTATCAGGACGTTTCCCGCTGGCACAGTTTCAGGTGCTCCAAAGGTGAGAGCTATGGAGTTGATAGATGAGTATGAAAGGAGTGCAAGGGGGTTTTATGCAGGATGTGCCGGATATTTCTCTTTTGCAGGGGATATGGATACGTGCATTACCATCAGAAGTGCTGCTTTCCTGAAAGGGAAAATGGTACTTAGAGCTGGAGCAGGTATTGTGTATGACAGTGTGCCTGAAAAGGAATTTTATGAGGTAGAAAACAAGCTAGGGGCTTTGTTTAAAGCAATAGAAGTAACAAAAAATATGGAGAGTGGTCATGTTTTTACTGGTAGATAATTATGACTCTTTTACTTACAACCTTTTTGCACTTTTTAAAGAGGCAGGTGTTGATCTTGATGTGATAAAAAATGATGAATTTAGGGATGCATCAAATTATGAAGGGATAATTATTTCACCTGGGCCATCAAATCCTCAAAATTCTGGTTTTTCAATGAAATACATTGAGGAATATGCCGGGAAAAAGCCTATCTTTGGTGTCTGTCTTGGTATGCAGTGTATTGCTTATTATAAAACCGGGATAATTCGCAGTGCTAAGACTATTATGCATGGGAAGATTGATGAGATAGTTAAAACTAATGACTCAAGGATTTTGAAGGGGTTGCCTGATAGATTTAAATCTGTGCGTTACCATTCTCTGGCTATAGAAGTAAGTGAGCAGTTTGTCTGTGCAAGGGCATTATCTGATAATGAAATTATGGCCATAGAGTTTAATGAAGAAAAGCTCTATGGAGTTCAGTTTCATCCAGAATCTATCAAAAGTGAGTATGGCTTACAACTTATTAATAATTTTATAAAAATATGTAGGGAGGATGTAACATGAATGAAATTATAAAAAAAGTATATAGTGGGCAAAAACTTACTGAGAATGAAGCATTATTATTTTTTGATTCAATAATGACTGGCAGTTTAAGTGATGCTCAGATAGGTGGAGCATTAATAGCTATGAAAATGAGAGGGGAAAGTGCTGATGAGATTTTTGCAGCGGCTAAAGTATTAAACAAATATAAAGTTAGATTTGAACACAGTAAACAAAGATGTATTGATACATGTGGGACTGGTGGTGACGGTAAAAGTTGTGTGAATGTGTCATCAGCAGTGGCTATTATACTTTCGTCCATGGGATATTCTGTAGTAAAGCATGGAAACGTGGCTATAAGTGGTAGAGTAGGTTCTGCAAATATTTATGAGTCTTTTGGTATTCCAGTGAAAATGGTGCTTGATGAAGCCAGAAGGTTTTTTGATAACCACAATTTTGTTTTTCTTTTTGCACCAAATTTCCATCCTGCAATGAAATATGTTGCCCCAATAAGAAAGGATTTGATGGTGCCCACAATTTTTAATCTTTTAGGACCTTTAGTTAATCCAGCAGAGCCAGAATACCAGATTATAGGTGTGGGAGATTTTTCTAAATTGGAAATTTATGCTGAGGCAGTAACAAGGTTTAAGAATAGGAAATTTATAGTTTATTCATCAAAAGATGGATATGACGAAGTTTCAACAAAGGATATGACAATCTGCTACAAGATTGTTAATGGGGTGGTCGAGCACTTAACCGTTAACCCTGAGGAGTTTTTTGAGCCTTTTGATATGCCTTGTGTGAGGGATGAAGTTGAAGCAAAGAGACTTTTTCTTAATGGAATAACTGGAGAAGATGAAAACGTGGCCAAACTTTTTGCACTCAATACTGCCCTTGCTCTTCATCTTTTAGAAGATATAGATTTGAAGAGTGGATATTTGAAAGCGTATGAAAAAATAAAAAGTGGTGAATGTTACAATAAGATGAAAATGCTATCAGCTGTTGAGGTATAGCATGTTTTTAAAAAAAATTTATGAGCTTAAAAAAGCTGAAGTAAAAAAACTTAAAAAGGGGGTAGGGGAAAGATTTAAAGAGGTTATCCCTTTTGAAAGATTTCTTTCTGATAGAAGGATTATTGCTGAGGTGAAGCAAGCTTCTCCGTCACTTGGTGAAATAAAGAAGGTGGATGTAAAAAGACAGGCTAAGTTGTATGAAAAAGGTGGTGCAGCAGCTATTAGTGTACTAACTGATAAAAATTATTTTAACGGTGATTTCAAATTTTTAAAAGAAATTTCTAGTGCGGTAAATTTGCCAATTCTTTGTAAAGATTTTATTGTTGATGAGGTTCAGATTGATTTGGCTTATGAGTATGGAGCTGATGTAATTTTGCTAATAGCTTCGATGTTAGAAGGTGATGAACTGAAAAGATTGTTTGAATATTCTAAAAAATTAGGTTTAGAAGTATTGGTAGAAATACATAAATATGAAGAACTTATTAAATTAGAGAACCTTGATGTTAAATTTATGGGAGTCAATAGTAGGGATTTGACTACTTTGAGGATAAATAAAAATAGAGCAATGGAAACATTGTCCAGGATAAAAGGTAATTATATTAAAGTAGCTGAAAGTGGGATTGAGACAAAAGAAGATATTATAAGATTTAAAGAAGCTGGAGCTGATATGTTTCTAGTGGGTACATCACTAATGAAAAGTGATAATCCAGTAAAGCTGCTAAATGAATTATCTGCGGGGTGTTTATGTTTGTAAAAGTATGTGGTATAACAAATTTTATTCAGATTGACTGGGCAGTGGAGTTAGGTTTTTCTGCTATTGGTATAGTTTTATATCCAAAAAGTAAAAGATATATTGATAGTAATTTTGCGAAAAAATTAAGTGCTTATGCAAGAGGAAAAATACTCACAGTATGTGTAAGTCTCACTTATGATGAAGTGAAAGATTGTGTTGCTTTGTTTGATTATGTACAGATTTATGAGTATAAAAAAGTTAAAGGTTTGATATATGCTTCTAGCACAGAACCTCTTTGTAAAAATTATGATTATTTTTTGTATGATTCAAGTATGGGGAGAGGTGTTTTTAACGAAGATGTTCCTGAATGGATATATAATTATAAAGAGAAACTGATTTATTCTGGTGGTCTTGATGAAAAAAATGTTCGTAACGTGATAGATAAAATTAAACCTTTCGGTGTAGATGTATCGTCATCTGTTGAAAAATCTCCAGGTGTCAAATGTTTTAATAAGATGAAAAGATTTATTGAAGCATGTAAAAGCGTTGTTGCAAAAGATTAGTGGATAGAGACTGTAATAAGTTTTACTATTTTTAATAGTTGTAAAAAGGTATAGAGGTGGAAGATGGAAAAATTATTTTATGGAGAGTTTGGTGGTCAGTTTGTAGCAGAAACCCTTATTCCTGCTCTTGATGAACTTGAAGAAGCTTTTTTTAAGATAAAGGATGATATAAATTTTAATAAAGAATTAGATGCCTTATTAAAAGATTTTGCAGGTAGACCAACCCCTGTGTATTTTGCAGAAAATCTATCTAATAAATATGACATAAATATTTATTTGAAAAGAGAGGATTTGCTTCATACAGGTGCTCATAAGATTAATAATACTCTTGGTCAGGCTCTCCTTGCGAAATTTATTGGGAAGAAAAGGGTTATTGCTGAAACTGGAGCAGGGCAACATGGTGTAGCCACGGCTACAGTTTGTGCTCTTTTAAATCTTGAATGTACTGTCTATATGGGTAGTATCGATGCGCAGAGGCAGGCTGTAAATGTGGAAAGGATGAAGATGCTAGGTGCTGAGGTAAGAGTGGTAGATGAGGGGAGTAAAACTTTGAAGGATGCTGTGAGTGCTGCTCTTAGAGATTGGGTTAGCAGTGTGGATAATACACATTATCTCATTGGCTCAGCAGTGGGGCCATATCCATTTCCTGAAATAGTGGCTCATTTTCAATCAGTAATTGGTAATGAAGCAAAAGAATACTTTTTTACAAAAGGGGTTATGCCTGATGTTGTGGTGGCCTGTGTGGGTGGAGGAAGTAATGCCATAGGTATTTTTAGAGGTTTTATGGATGATAAAGATGTGGAGTTGATAGGGGTAGAAGCAGGTGGTATTTCTGATGAGCCTGGAAAACATGCTATGAGTATTAGAAAAGGGAAAAAGGGAATTTTTCAAGGTAGTCTCTCTTATGTGATTCAGACAGATGAAGGGCAAATTGCAAAGGTTCATTCAATTTCTGCAGGGCTTGATTATCCTGGGGTGGGTCCAGAGCATGCATATTTAAAGGAGGCTGGTAGAGTGAAATATGAATGTGTGAGAGATGAGGAAGCTCTCAAAGCATTTTTTGAGCTGACAAAGAATGAAGGGATTTTACCTGCTTTGGAATCGAGTCATGCTATTGCATACGTTCTTGAAAATCATAAAAAATTTAAAGGTAAAAATGTGTTGATAAATCTTTCGGGAAGAGGGGATAAAGACTTGCATATTATACATGAGGTAAAGGAGCTGATATGAAAGGTGTATATATTGTTTTGAATTATCCAGATAAAGAGAATTTTAGAAGAATTTATGATTATTTGATTAATTGTAATTTAATAGATTTTATTGAAATTGGTTATCCTTTCAATGACCCTGTAGCTGATGGTTCAGTGATAGCTGAGGCTGTTGAAAAGGTTTATGATAAAGTTAGTTATAACGATTTGAAGGATATATTGAAAATCCCATGCAATAAAAAAAGGTATGTAATGACTTATGCTAATATTATATATAACTATG
Source organism: Deferribacter abyssi (assembly GCF_049472655.1). NCBI lineage: Bacteria > Pseudomonadati > Deferribacterota > Deferribacteres > Deferribacterales > Deferribacteraceae > Deferribacter > Deferribacter abyssi. The sequence continues at coordinate 31,261 of NZ_JAQNCS010000012.1, read as the reverse complement.
GTATAAAGAAATTTTGTGAAGAGTTTTTATCCAACTTAAATGGTGTAATTATTGCTGATTTACCAAATCGTATGCATACAATTTTTAAGAGGATGGGTTTTAGTATAAAAATTACTCCGTTTATAACACCAGCTAGTAGACTGGTAGATATTGAAAAATTAAAAGAAAGTGATTCAGATTTTATATATTATGTTGGGGTAAAGGGAACAACTGGTACATTTGTAGATAGTGATAAGAGTTTAAATGAGGAGAAAGTGAGGCTTATAAAAGAGATTACTGGGAAAAAAGTTGTGTATGGCTTTGGAATAAAAAGTAAAGACGATGTGACACGAGTGTTAAAATTTGCAGATGGTGTAGTAATTGGCACTGAAATTGTGAGAAGACAACCAAGTTATAAAAGTGTTAAATCATATATAGAGAATATTTATAAAATGCTTTAAAATGCAATACTTTCAATCAGAAAAATGTATTTTTAACAGTAAGAAGAGTTATTCATCATTATCTAATGATAAGTCAAAGATATGCATATCTCCTACATATTTCATGAGTCTGTATTTTTTTAGAGAAGACAACTTGTCTACAATTTTTGAAATTTTTGCAGTAGAATCTTCGCACATTTTCAGATATTTATCTATAGTTTTTAATGCTTCTGGGTGCTGCGTTTCTAAAAGAGTTCTTATTATTTCAAATCCCATAGTTAACACTGTTAGTGGTTGATTAAAATGATGAGCAATACCTCCTCCAAGTTGTAAGGCTACTTTATCCCTTTCATATCTTAGTAGCTCTTCTTCCATTTCTTTTGAACGCAAAATTCTTTTTACTCTAGCAAGTAGCTCGTTTTCATAAAATGATTTTAATATATAATCATCAGCTCCTCTTTCAAAAGCTTCATCAATTGCTTCAGCATCAGCTTTTACTGTAAGAATAATAATAGGTATCCTTTTTAAGTTTTCATCTTCCTTAATTTCAGATAATACTTCAAAACCACTTTTTTCAGGCATGAGTAAATCTAGTAATATTAAGTCCACAGGATTTTCACGTATAAAATTTAACCCTTCATCTGAGTTTTTAAAGCCGTAGAAATTGCATTCAAGGAATTTCTTGAGTTTTTTTTCTAAGTTTATTAATACAGATTCTTCATCATCAATGGCAACAATGTGTTTTTTCTTAAATGTCATGTTACACCTCATCTCATTTGTAAGATTTAGAACTTATATGATTTAAAATTATTTTTTTTATTGCATTTTTGTTAACTAATGACTCAAATATACTATTAATATAAAAAAATTTCAATGAAAGTGTAAAAAATATTTTTGCATTTTCTAAATCTCCTAATGCCTTAAGTGAAAGAGCTTGATAAAAGTAATATATATAATCATCTTTTAACATTGTAGCTTTTCTAAAGTTATCAAGAGCATTTTTGTAATCATTTTTAAGATAATATTTCATACCAATCAAAAAGAAATATTCGTCATCATTCAATGTGAATTTGAATTCTTTTATTTTTTTCTCTAAATTGTATATATCTCCAGTATCTATGTATATTACAAGTTCTTCTAGATTTGAATTCTTTACGTCTTTAGACGACTCAAAAGATATATTATGTAAATAGTTTAAAGCATCATCTTTTTTGTTTGATAGTAAAAGAGCATTTAAATTTTTTTTGATTTTTTTAAAATTTATAGAATGTTTTTGTCTATTAAATGTGATATCAGTAATATTACTAGATTTCTTATAAACAAATGTATTTTGAATGTTTAGAGGAGTGAAACCTAATGAATTTAGTAAAGTAAACTCTCCTGGAGCTAAAAATAAATAACCATTTTCAACTAATGAGTCATTTATAAATCGTTTTAATATGTGGGTGATATTTTCTTGTGAAAAGTATATTAAGACATTTCTGCATAGAATGATATGACAGTTTGAGAAAAAAGGATCATGTAATAGGTTGTGTCTTTTGAAATTTACCATTTTTTTTATATTTTCACTTAAATAGTAAATATTATTTTTTTTGGTAAAATAAGTATTTAAAACATTATTAGCAAGGTTTCTAATATGCCACTTTGAAAATTCACCATTTTCGGCTATATTAAGGGCTTCTCTGTCGATATCTGTACCTATGATTGTAATTCTATCTTTGAGATGGGGATATCTTTTGTCTATTATCATAGCAATAGTGTAAGGCTCACACCCTGTTGAACAGCCAGCAGACCAGATTGTTATGGTATTATAGTTTTTAGAAATATCAGGGATTATTTTTTCTTCGATAAGTTTAAACTGATTTTCATGTCTATAAAAAAATGTTTCGTTAATGACAAGAGACTCTATAATTTCTTCTAATAGATTCATGTTTTTCAAAGATTCTTCGATTATTTCATCAACTGTTGTTATTCTTTTTTCAGCAATTCGGTTTAAAATTGTAAGTAAATTGGATTCGTAAAAACTGTAAACTCTAAAACCACTTACATTTTCTATTTTTTTACAGAGTATGTTGAAAAGAGTTTTATCCATTTAGTAATACCTTGTTTAAGGATTGTAATTCAAATATATTATCACATAATCCAGCATCTATTACTGATTTGGGCATTGTATCAATCAAAGCTTCTTTGGGGGATTGACAAAACACTTTTCCTCCATGTTTTTTTACGGCTTCGGCACCTTTTAATCCATCTGAACACATTCCGGAAAATATTGCAAATATGATTTTTTCCTTAAAAACTTCAGAGATACTAATAACAAAAGGATCAGCAGGTGGAGAATAAAGGTCTGTTTTTAAATGAGGCCTGGTGATAAATTTTGTAAATAATGTTTTTTTTATGGTGGTATGAAATTTTGGATGGAGAACGTATAAACAATCTTTTATTTCAAAAGGGATATCTAAGTTTACTGATATTACTTCTTTGTTGGTTTTTGAGCGTAACCAATCTATATAACCTTCAAACATTATTGGCTCAATATGTTGTATTAACACAAATGGTAAAGGAATTACTTCTATTTGTTTTAAGATATCAGGTATCATTTTTGGACCACCCGTAGACATGGCAAAAATGATAATCTTAGAAGAATCTTTTTCAAAAGGCTCAGGTATTATAATTTCATGTTTGTGTTTCTTCCCCTTGTTTTTGTAATTTGGTAACCTGTTTTTCACGATAAAAGCATTTTTTATTTTTCTCAGTAGAATTTTCGAAAAATTTTCATCTATGTTTTCAGGTTTATTAATTACATCTATGCAATAGTTGTATATTAGATCAAAAGCTTCTTTGATTATATAATTGTCTAAAGAAGTGAGAATAATAATAGGCAATCCAAATTGTTCGAAAATAATTCTTGATGCTTTTTCACCATCCATAACTGGCATATCAAGGTCCATAAATACTACATCTATTGTTTCTTTTTTGCATATTTCTATAGCTTCTTTACCATTTTCAGCTGTGAAAATTTTGTTTATTTCTTCATATTTCGAAAGTAACTCTTTAATTGTTTCTCTAACAAAAAGGGAATCATCTGTTAATAAAATATTAATGTTGAACACCTATTAGACTCCTTATTTTGTCTAAAAATTCTTCTTCGGAAAATTTATTTTTTGTTATGAAAAAGTTTGCACCACATTTTAGTCCTTTATTGATGCTTTCTTTGTCTGATAGAGTAGATATGAGTATTATAGGAATGTTTGGATTTCTTATACCGGTTCTAATATTTTTTGTCAGAGTAAACCCATCCATTTCTGGCATTTCTATATCAGATATTATAATTTTTATATCTTCCCTATTACTGAAGATATTCAGAGCTTCTTTTCCATTTGTTGCTTCAATAACGTCAAAACCAGCCGTTAATAAAATATGTTTTTCAAGTTCTCTTGTGGCAAACGAGTCTTCTACAAGTAAGACTTTAGGTCGTTCTTTTGTGTCATCTATAGTAGTTTGTCTCATAGGTGTTGTTTGGTTGATTTTTTCATATAGATAATCGATATCTATTAATGGAATAACTGATCCATCAAAATTTGCTATGAAATGGGAATAGGTTTTTAAATTTTCAATAAGTCCACTATATTTATATATTTTCATTTTTGAATTTGTTTTTATATCTTTAGCTGTAATACCAAAGGTTTTGCCACGGTAATCTATGAAAATAATAAAATTATTTAAGTCATTTTCACAATTTAAAATATCAGAAGTATAAGAGAATTTATAAGCGTTATTGTTTACTGTGTAAAGCATTGTATTGTTACTGTAGATAATTCTTGATTCATCAAAAGTTATTATTGATTTGATATGATTTAAAAAAAGTGCGAAATCTAAATTTGCGTATTTAAATATTAAGACTTCAGTTTCCATAAAACTAACAGGAAAAATGAGTGAAAATTTTGTAAATAAGCCAGGTTTATAATCAATTTCTATTTTACCTCCTATTTTATTCATAACCTCTTTAACAATGCTTAACCCTTCTCCTCTACCTGAGATGTTTGTAGTATTATTTTTAGTAGAAAAGGAAGGTTGAAAAATCAGATAAATCAGTTCTTTGTCACTCATTTCACCCACTTCATATCCTAGAGACTTAGCTTTATTTCTTATTTTTTTTATGTCAATTCCTCTACCATCGTCTTTGATTGTAATTTTTGCGTAATTCTTATCAGCTAAACATTCAATTTCAATTGTACCTTTTGGATTCTTGTTTTTCTTGATTCTTTCACCAGGTGTTTCCAGACCATGGTCAATACTGTTTCTTATTAAATGAATAAGGGGTTCTTGTAATTTCAGCAATATATCTTTATCAAATTTAATTTCTTCTCCTTTAATAATAATATCTGCCTCTTTGCCAAGTTCTGCAGCTAATGTTTTAGCACTTTCTTTTAAAGTATCCGTGATTTCTTTGAATTTTAGCATTTTAAAAGAGAGAGCATTTTCATGATTTATTCTACAATTTGTTTTTATTTCAGTAATTATTTTTTCTAGGTCGTTTGAGAGTTTATTAAGTTTAATTTCATTTGTTTTAATAATGTTTTGGATGAAGTTTTTATATTTTTCGTCACCTATATTTGATTTTAAAGATTTAAGGTTATTAAGCATTGATTCAACTAATGAAACTATATCATTCTTCAAAAGAGATAAATTTTCAGATTTAGATATCATATTGTAAAGACTTTGTAGGTGTTGGTTTAGCTCTGTTTCATGTATTTTGTATATATGTTGTTTTAATAAACTCTTGTTTTCTTCATCAAAAGGGAAATATGTTGTTTTGTCATGATCTGTAGTACTGTAAGATGAGAAATCTTGCATTTTTAAAATCTCTTTTGTTAGACTTTCAATTTCTTCATCAGCTACGTTATCAATGTCACTTAGTATAGAGATAATTTTATCAGATACCGAGTACAGAAAATTTATAAAATTACTATTAATTTTATTGGGAGAATTATTTATTTGTTTTACTTTTTCCTCAATAACATGAATAAGGTTAGAAAAAGTTTTGTAGCCCATCATTCTAGATGAACCTTTTAATGTATGAAGATATCTAGCTATAAGTTCTAGGTTGCTTTTTTGATGTTTAGGATCAAGCAACTTGCTGGTAGCAGATTTGATATTTACTGCATTATCTATGCTTTCTGAGAGGAAAAGTTCTTTCAATCTTTTATTCATTATCTACCTGTTTCATAATCTCTCTTAATTTGATTATATTTTCTGATATTATATTTGCTGAATCTTTAGTTTCTTCACTAGACTTTGTAATATCAGTTATTGCTTGAGAGATATCTTTTGTTGTAGCTGTTATATCATTTAGCCCGATTGTGTGATCTTTGAAGGATTCTGTAATGTCAGTTATGTTGACAGCTATTTTTGATACCGAATCTTTATTTTTCATTATAAGGTTCTTTAACGGTTCAAAATAATCTTTTGAATGAAGAATATTTTTTAAAGCTTCTTCAGTAGTCATAGTTGTTTTATTAATGCTTGTGATTATATCATTTACCATTTTTTTGATGTCAGATGATGTGGACTCTGCTTTATTAGCTAGTTGCTTTACTTCTTGTGCTATAATTGTAAATTTACCTGATTCGTTTTCAGATTTTGCTGCTTCAATGGCTATATTAATTGCAAGAATTTTTGTTTGGTTGGCAATATCGAAAATGCTGTCCACAAATGAAGTAATACTATAAGCTTTTTCAGTTAAACCAGCAATTTCATTTGATATAAAAGAAGCAGATTGATTTATTTTGTCAATAACTTTTTCAAATTCCAATAGTTTATCAGTACTTTCATAACTGGTTTCTTCAATATTTTCTATAAGCTTTCTCATTTTTTCTAAAGATATATCAAGATTTTTCACAACGTTTCTTATTTCGTCAAGTGCTGAGCTAATTTCTGAAAGTGCTGAGCTTTGTTCTGAAAGAGAAGATGATGTATTTAGTACTGTAGATTTAAGTTCGTTTGATATAGAGGTTAGTTCGTATATAGTGGGTTCTATTTTTTCAATATTTGATTTCAATTTATTATACTTTTTAGATATAAATTCAATTTTATTTTTAAAATCTGTTACATCTGTTATGATAATTAAAATATTATTTTCAGGAGTTGTTTTCTTGCGAAGTAAAAAGCTGCTATTATTAAATTGAAATTCAGTGTTATCTTCCAAATTATCAATGATATTTAAGAAGTTATTAAAAGACCTGTTTTTTAAAAGTTCTTTTTTTCTATCTAGTTCAACACTAAAATATTTATAAACATAATCTGATGCAAAAATAATCTCATTTTTCAAGTTTTTCAATAAAACAATATTTGTGGAGATTTTAATAATATTTTTGAAAATATTTTTTTCCTGAACTTCTTTGCTTATTTCGTTGGCAAAGTTTTCAAAGATATTTCTGAGTTCATTTGGTAGAGTTTTAATATCAATATCATTAATCTTCTTATTTTGCAAAGATATTAGCATAGTGTATAATTTGTCGATTTCTGATTGGTAATTTTTTAAGTAATTAACTATACTCCATAAACCTAATGATAATATCGAAGCAATGACTAAAACAAATAAAAATGTTTTATTAAAAATACTTACACCATTTTTGATGATTATTTGATTGTTAAATGTGTAATATTTGTTTTTTTCTACTGGTTGATCAGGATCATTGATACTCTGATGTATTGGATAAAAAATAAGATTATTGTTTGTGATATCGATTTCTTGTTTAATGACGTATAATGTTTTTTCATCTAATCTATAGAGAGTGTTTATTTTTAGTTTGTTTATTGTACCTGTGACAGCTGTAACTGGTTTGCCTATGATAAGATCATTGTAAATAAAAGATTTTTTTGTTACAGGTGTTGTTTTTATTTCATTTATAGTTTGTATAGGAATAAAATTATCGTCATTATTTTTTATAAGTTTTACAATTTTGTAATTTTCTGAGGGTTTAAAATTTTTAAGACTATTTTTAATAATTGATTTTAAAATAACAAGATTTTCTGTTTCTTTTGATTTTATCATATTGTTAAGTTTTATTGATTCAATTTGGATGTGAGTATCAAATTTGTTTTTAAGATATTTATAAAAATATGTAGATGATACTAATAAGAAAAATAATGAAAATAATATATAGATATATATCACTCTGTTTAAGTATTTAATAGTGTTTTCTTTGTTCATTTAAGCCTCCTATTCGTTAATTTTCATTTCAGATGCTTGAAAAAGCATAAAATAATCTAGTAAAAAATGATTCATATTATTACAGAGTAAAATTTTATTTTTGTTTAAAAATGAAATATTTGTAATATTTTCACTCTTTATGATTTGATAGTTAGTGGTAGTGTCAATTTTTTCTACTGCAAATGATAGAATAATATTGTTTTTAGAGAAAAAAAGTAAATAATTGGTATTAAATCTGTTTATATTAAAAAAATGAGCTAAATTATAGATAGGTACAATTTGTTCGTTAAAAACGGTGAAAGATAACAGTTGTGGAGGCAAATTAGGAAGTTTTTTAATGTTTGAAATAGACATAGATTTATAGATGTATTTTAATTCTATAGCAAAACCTATGTTGTTTATGTAAAATAAAGATATCGCATCCATTAAAAGTATTATACATAAAATAATTAATAATGACAATAGTTTTGGTAGATAATATTTTTATGACTGTTTGGTTTAAATGTAAAAGATTACAAAGTCTGGAAAACTAGTTTGAAGTGTTACTTTCTATGAATAAAATATTGTGTATCTATATTTTTGAAAAGATATTATAGCGTATATTTATAACTGCTTGTCAGAATGCAAAAATATATTAATTTCGAATATGATTTTTAAATTACTTTATTATAAATATGGTCTAACATTGAAGATTTTCAATCATATTGATAGTAAAATAGAAAAAAAAGAGGCCAATAGGCCTCTTTGATAGTTTACTCTCCGACTTCAATTTTTACTGTTTTTTCTTTTTCTTCTTCTGCTTTTGGTAGCTTTATTTCAAGTACACCATTTTTAAATTTAGCCTTAACTTTATCAGATTGAACTTTCTTAGGAATTTGTATTTCTCTCAAAAAGCTGCCAAAAACTCTTTCTTTTCTATAGTAATTTTTATCTTTTTCTTCTTTCTCTTCTTTTCTTTCACCTTTTATTGTTAATATATTGTTTGTTAGGCTGACTTCGATGTCTTTTTCAGATAGACCTGGTAAATCAGCTTTTATTATAAATGCGTCTTTTGTTTCAGCAATATCGATGTCAGGTATAAACTTAGCAACATCATCAAGTGTTTTTGGTACTTTGAAAAAGTCGTCAAAAAGCTTGTTAATTTCTTCTTGAAATGTTAGTAGTTCTCTGAATGGACTTGTTACTGCAGGTTTGTTACCTCTCCACCTTTCTAACATAGCCCACCTCCTGATCTTTATTTTAATTTCTAATAAATAAAATATAGTTGAGTTAGTTTATGTCAAGTTTTTTTATTGCTATGACTAATAAATTTTTTATGTAGAAATTATAATGATTCTATGAGATAAAGATAAAAAAATAAAAAAAGGTTATGAAAAATTATATTGGTATCAACAGTGAATATAACAATGTAATAAAAATACTTTTTGATAATATTTTTAATATCAATAAGTTATGCTCTATTGCATACTGTATATTGTATACAATATACAGTATGTGCAAACAAAGTCTTTCTTGAGAGTATTTAATGGTTGACAATATTAAAACAATGTATTAAATATTAGACGGGTTATGTGGATGATAATTTAAAAATTAGGAAAGGAGGTGAGATAGGAAAGTAAGTTTGATATATCTTTAGTTTGTATTTTTAAATGTTTTTCTAAGATTTTAAAGTGAGGTGAAGTATGGTCGATAGGGAAAAATTAGAAGCTTATTGGAAGAAAAATCTGTCTTTAATAAGAAATGTATTAATTGTGTGGTTTTTAGTATCTTATTTAGCAGGAATACTTTTAGTTGATGTATTAAATACTATTAAGATTGGCGGGTATCCTCTCGGATTTTGGTTTGCACAACAGGGCTCAATATATGTATTTGTCGCTTTGATATTCATTTATGCTAAATTAATGGGTAAAATAGACGAAGAATTTGACGTCGCAGAAGATTAAGGAGGATGTCCATGAGTTTACAAACAACAACATATATAATCGTAGGTCTTACTTTTGCTCTTTATATAGGTATTGCTATTTGGTCAAGAGCTGGTAGTACTAAAGAATTTTATGTAGCTGGTGGTGGAGTACACCCTGTATTAAATGGTATGGCTACAGGTGCTGACTGGATGTCTGCAGCTTCATTTATATCAATGGCTGGTCTTATTGCATTTATGGGGTATGGTGGATCACTTTTCCTTATGGGTTGGACTGGTGGTTACGTTTTACTTGCCATGTTATTAGCTCCTTACTTAAGAAAATTTGGTAAATATACAGTTCCTGACTTCTTTAAAACTCGCTATTATTCAGATGGAGCAGCTATCGTTGCAGTTTTATGTTTGTTAATAGCTTCAACAACATATATTATTGGTCAGATGACAGGTGTTGGTGTTGCATTTTCAAGATTTTTAGGAGTATCTAATACAACGGGTGTAATAGTTGGTATGGCGATTGTTTTTATGTATGCTGTTTTTGGTGGAATGAAAGGTATTACTTACACTCAAGTTGCTCAGTATTGTGTATTAATTTTGGCTTATACTATACCAGCAATTTTTATCTCATTACACCTTACTGGTAATCCTATCCCACAGCTTGGGCTTGGTTCTAAATTTTCTGGGACAGACATGTATCTTTTAGACAAATTAAATCAAGTTGTTACTGAACTTGGTTTTTCTGAGTATACTACTGCTCCTAGAATTAGCAAGCTTAATATGTTTGTTTACACTTTGTCTTTGATGATTGGTACAGCAGGTCTTCCTCACGTTATTATACGTTTTTTCACAGTACCAAAAGTTAAAGATGCTAGAAGTTCTGCTGGATGGGCACTTGTATTTATTGCTATTCTTTATACAACTGCACCAGCAGTTGCTGCGATGGCTAGACTTAATCTTCATGCAACTATTAATAAAGCTGTTGTAGCTGCTGGAGATATTTTTGCTCCAGAAAGTAGTATAAAATATGATGATCGTCCAGATTGGTTTAAACGTTGGGAAGTAACTGGTTTGCTAAAATTTAAAGATAAAAATGGTGATGGGCGTATACAATATTATAATGATAAAAGTAAAGATAAGAATTTTATTGCTAAGACTAAAGAAGCAGGTTGGAATGGTAATGAATTATATGTTAACAGAGATATAATGGTTTTGGCAAATCCAGAAATTGCAAATCTTCCTAACTGGGTAATTGGTCTTGTTGCAGCTGGTGGTTTAGCTGCTGCATTATCTACAGCTGCTGGATTGTTACTTGCAATCTCTTCAGCAATTTCGCATGATCTCCTTAAAAATATGTTTATGAAAGATCTTTCTGATAAAGGAGAGCTTTTAGCGGGAAGGATAGCAATGGCTTGTGCTATTGTGGTAGCTGGATATTTAGGTCTTAATCCACCAGATTTTGCTGCTGGTACTGTTGCTATTGCGTTTGGTCTTGCTGCTAGTTCTATTTTCCCTGCATTAATGATGGGGATTTTTAGTAAGACAATGAACAGGCAAGGAGCTATAGCAGGGATGATTGCAGGTATTGGTGTTACAATGTTCTATGTGTTTGGATATAAAGGTATCTTTTTCATAAAAAGTACAGCTTTTTTCCCAAGTCCAGCTGAAACCGGAGGTTATTTATTCTTTGGTATAGAACCTAATGCTTTTGGGGCTATTGGTGCTTTGGTAAACTTTATTGTGGCTTTTATTGTTAAAAATATGACAGAAAAAGTACCGGAAGATATTGCAGAGATGGTTGAAAGTGTTCGTTATCCTAAAGGTGCTGGAACTGCAGTTGAACATTAAAAATGTAATAATGGGGTGTTTGTAAAGCTTCCTCGTAATGAGGAAGCTTTATTTTCTTTTGCATATAAATTGATAATCTATGCAGACTAAGCTAAAATGAATATCAATAAGGAGTGTTTATGCCTGATATAATAACAACTATGAATTGGATTTTATTTCTTGCATTATTCCCTTTATCATTTGTATGGTTGAAAAACGCATATAAGATTTTTATAAAGAAAGATTTTACTAACGTTGCAGTGAAGAAAGGAGAGCTACCACCAAACCCTAAAAAGTGGGCACCTTACGTTGGATTATTGAACCTTTTTGCAGGTTTAGCTTTAATTTGGGCTATTTTTGGGGTAGTACTATTTGCTTATCCTTATAACCTTTGGACAGGAATAGCTAGTGTGACAATATGGTTTAAAGTAATAGGGGAATTTATCATTAAACAACACGCTCATCCGATAAGTTTTAATAAGAAAAAAGTTTTGAAAGGATGATAGCTGACAAGGGGATTTTGTGGGTATTCTTAAACGACTAAAACAGTCTGAACCTTTTAAAAATTTACCTGATCATGAAATAGAAAAATTTCGAGAAAAAGTATTTGTTAAAAAGTTTAGTAATAATGAGGTTATATTTTCACAGTATGATGAACCTACAGGCTTTTTGTACTTTATTATTGATGGAATTGTTGAAATATTCACAGAAGCAACCGAAGGTGTAGAAGTTGTTGTAGATATAAGAAAAGAAGGGGAATTTTTTGGATGGACTCCGATTTTTTCTAATGAAGGGTATACTGCCGGTGCTAAGACTGCTACTATAACAGAATGTTTATTAATACCTAGAGAGTTAATTCTTGATATTTCAAGAAAATATCCTATCATAGCTAATTTTTTTAGTAAAGCTGTTTTTTCAAGGATTAAGAGACTATATTCTGATGTTGTTAAAACTCAATTATCAGAACCTGTTTCACTTATTGAGGCTTTTCCTTTTCAGAAAAAATTGATTGAAATTATGTCGTCACCAGTTGAAATTTGTTTTCCAGAAACAACTGTCCATGAAATTGCAAAAATAATGACGATAAAAGGCATAGGATCAATTCTTGTTTGTGATCATAATAGAAAATTAATTGGTATAATTACCGAACGTGATCTTGTTGTTAAAGTATTAGCTAGAGAAATAGATAGTAATCTTGGTACATTGCAAGCTAAAGATATAATGACCCCTGAACCTTACTATATGTCTCCAGAAACTTATATGTACGAGGCGGCTGCATTCATGCTTCGGCATAAAATTAGACATTTGCCTGTACTAGATGGAGATAAAATAGTTGGAATAGTTACTATAAGAGATTTAATGAAGTTTCGCAGTCAAAAAACTATTTTCCTTGTTGGAAAAGCTAAAGAAGCAAGATCTCTAGATGAACTTTCCAGGATAAAAAAAGAACTTGTTTTAGTAGCAAAGGTGCTTTTGATGGAAAACAGGTCTCATGTTGAGACTATGGAAATTATATCATATATTCACCACAATATAATAAAAAGATGCTTTAAATTAGTTTATGAAGATATGATTTCAGATGGGTTTAAACCTCCAGATATCAAGTTCTGTTTTATGATAATGGGGAGTGGCGGTAGGAAAGAGATGCTTTTAGGACCTGACCAGGATAATGGTTTTGTTTTTGAAGACTATCCTGATGAACTACATGATGAGGTTGAGGCCTTTTTTGTCCCATTTGCGGAAAGACTTGTAAATGCTTTAGCTAGAGTAGGTTATTCTTTGTGTCATGGTAAGGTTATGGTAAATAATCCTCTATGGAGAGGAAGATTAAAAGATTGGAAAGAACGCATTGCTAAATGGATAGAAGTTCCGGAACCTCAAAGAGTCAGATATTCATCGATTTTTTTTGACTTCATGCCTCTAATTGGAGAAACTCGATTATGTCATGAATTAAGAGATTTTGTATATAAAGAAATTAAAGAGAACTCAATTTTTTTGTATCATATGATGGAGCTAGATTTCAAACATAAAGTACCTCTAGGTATATTAGGTAGATTTATTACTTCAAGCGATGATAAGCATAAGGGGAAATTGTCTGTTAAGGAGAATGGGAGTATTTTTATTGTTGATTGTGTAAGGATGTATATGCTTGAAAAAGGTATATATGCTACTACGACAATAGATAGACTTGATAAATTGCTTGAGTTAAAAGTTTTTAATGCCGCAATGGTTGAACATATAAAGGCGGCTTTTGAGTTTTTTACATATATAAGGCTAAAGAATGAGATTAATTTGATAGAGCAAGGTAAGGAGCCGAGTCATTATCTTGATCCTTATAAACTACCAAAACAAGAACAAGAATTATTAAAAGAAGCCTTTAAGGTTGCTGATAAACTGCAAGAATCTACAAGAAGATATTTTTCACGTATTGTTGGCAGATAATTTCTAATATCTTAAATATTTTAAGAATTCTGTTTTAATTATAGCTTATTTTCATTTACAGTATTTAATATTTTTTGAGTTACTATACCCGTAATAATTTATACATTATATAATTCACCTAATAGTTGACTTTTATAGAATTAAATATTTTCTCACTAAAAGTTTGTATATTTTTATTTGTTTTAACGTAAGTGATAATAAATTGGTAGAAAACTTTTTTTCCGGTTATTAATTTTGCCATAAAACCGACTTTATATTTTAAATTTTTGTATTGCATATCACCTTTTATAATTCTAATTTTCCAGTCCTTATTGTTTTCTTCTTTTATTGTGTAATGTAATGAATTTTTTTTGCTTTCTCTTTGCAATTGACCAATAAACCAGTTTTGTAAAGTTTCGATATTTGGATTTGCTTTACCATAAATAAATTTTGAAATACTGATTTTATATGCACCAAAACTATAATCATAGACTGCTCCGTCCTTGATTATATCTTTTTGACTTTTTTTTACTTTTACATCATGTTTTTTTAACTCCCCAGGGGATAATAACGTGACACCTATATCTCTCAATTCATGAATTTTTAATTTTTTGGTGAGTAAGATATTATTCTGTTTGAATATCTTTTTGTTTGTCATACTTTTGTTTATTAAAATTCCTATAAATATTAGACTAAATACTATGGTTGTAATCCAAAATACCTTTTTGCCCATATATGACCTCCAGAAGAAGTTGTTTTTTAGCTCTAAATACTTTAATATAAAGGTAACATATTACTCAAATAATATCAATTGGTTATATAAAATAATGTGTATCGTGCTTTTCAGTTATTAAAATTAAAAAAAAGAAAAACTTTTAATGAATGTATTTAGTGATTTTAAAGTTTTGGTATAAATGTTCGATTTTTTAAAATTAAAGTTTTGTTGCCTGTTTTATCGATACCAAAAACTGTAGGATAAAGTATTAAATAATCTTCATGAAAAGGTGCCTGATTTTTTCCACCAAAAGCATGGTTGTCGCCAAATGCAATGTGAACTGTACCATAGATTTTTTCTGATTCTAAAATGTTGTCAAGCATTGTGGCGGTTTTGTTTGTACCAAAACCAAGTTCAGCTACAAATTTATTGTTTGGGTGGAGATTAATTTTTTGAATCATTTCATTTACATAAGTTTCGTTTCCTGAAATATCTTTAATTTTTCCATTTTCGATAATAATTTTGATTGGAGAATCAAGTTTTTTTGTGGGTGCATATTCCAATATTATTATTCCATTGCTTTTACCTTCTACAGGTGCGAAAAAAACTTCTCCAGCAGGAAGGTTGCCAAAACTTCCTGGCTTATTCAGTTTTCCCGAATCAGGAATGACTTCTCTATCTTTTTTTGAAATGTATATATTCGTACCATTTTCGCTTATGATTTGAAAACCAGTGAAATCACTTATATAAGTTGCTAACTTTAAGGTAAACTCAGCAAGTTCGTTGATGTCAGTTCTCATAGAAGTATTAAACATTTCAGGATCAAACAAAGGCATACTAGCGTATCTACCGCCAGCAATTTCTGTAAATAATTTTCTAAAAAATGTATGACTAGTAGAGAAATTTGTAATGGCCATGATTACATCAAATTTTGGCTTATTTGAAAAAACAAAATTACCAATTAAGCCTTTATCGTTTACACTTAAACATTTATTTAACAATTTTTCAGTTAAGTTGTGAGATTTCAAATAGGAAATGAAATCTTCACCAAACACATATTCCCAAACTGTTAAATCAGGTTCTTTTCCATGTCCTTTTGTAGAAGGGTATTCTAATAAATAGGTATTTTGATGCAACATTTTCAATTGATGAAAGAGAGCTTTTGTGAATTTAGTTAATTTTTCCCATCTAACTTTATCTTTACTACTAAGATCTATAGTATTGTCAAATAATTCAGAAATTATTAAAAGTCGTTCTTCTTTTTTTAATTGAAAAGCATTTTCAATAATATTTTTTGCTTGGATTTTTAAATTCACTACAACACCTTCCCTTTTAAGTATGGAGCATATTTTTTATCTTCACCCATAATATGTTGTATGAGCCATTTTCTCAAAAAATTCATTAGTGTAAAGCCGATTGCTTCATCCCCACTTTTAAATTTATTTATGAAATCAACAACTGTTGCTTTTAAATTTTCGTGTATTTTATGATGATTTTCATACTCTGGATAATTGTATTGTTTAAAAGCTTCTTCCTCTGAATTAAAGTGATAAACAGTGTATTCAACTAGTTCGTTTAAAATATTTTCTAAAACTTGAGCAGATCTATCAGCTTTAATGGCACCATATAACTTATTAATTATTTCAACTAATTTTTTATGTTGATTGTCAAATTTTGACACCCCTGTTTCCATTTTTTCTGACCATTGAATAAAATCTTCACTATGATCAATTTTAAAATAACCTAACTCTCGCATTAGTTCTACAGAGATTTCAAGAAGGTCGTTACTTGCTTGTTTTGTCTTGGTGTATAAATCTTTAATATTTGAAATTTTTATGGCTACATCTGAAATGTTTTTAGAAATATCTTCTATTGCAAAAGATTCTTCATTAATCGCTGTCGTAATAGCCTCTAGCTTTGTTTTTATTTCAGTAAATGATTCATTTACTTCTCTTATTGCTGATATTGAAGTGTTAGCAGTTTCTACACCTTTATCCACTTCTTCCACTTCTTTGTTTACGACATCTATTATGTTGTTTGTTTCTTTTTGAATGTTTTTTATAGATTCTTCTATGAGTTTTGTTGAATCGGTGGTTTTGTTGGCTAATTTTCTAACTTCATCAGCAACAACAGCAAATCCTCTACCATGTTCTCCAGCTCTTGCAGCTTCAATGGCAGCATTTAAAGCTAGCAAGTTTGTTTGGTCGGCTATATCGTTGATGGTGAGGATTATTTTTCCTATTTCGTCGGATAGTTTCTTGAAATTTGATATTCTTTCAGCAATTTGATTGGATGTATAGGCTATATTTTCTATTTGTTTTTTGTTATCTTCTATCATATTGACAGATTTTAACAGCTTGTCTTCAGCCTGATTAGTTGTATCTCTAATTTCAATTGTGTTATCAAGAATGTTTTTACTTGTAGAATTTAGTTCTTCTGCTGCTGATGATACTCCTTGAATTTCATCATTTATACTAACAATATTCATTTCCATATTTTCACTTGTTACATTTAAATCTTCGGATGCAGATTTTAATGATACCGATGTATTGTAAAAATTCTTTATAATGTTACTGAATTTTTCTATTGAATCAGTGAAAACTAAAACCAACTCAGAAAGTTCATCATTTTTTGTAGTAATGTCTAATTTTTTGAAATTAAGATTACCATTTTTAATCTCTTCAGTGTATTTTTTTAGAATATCGATGTATTTGAAGAGGTACTTGAGAATAAAAATAATAACTGAAATGGCAGAAATGGTACCTATGAACATTAGTATGACATTTATATAAATAGCAGTATTTTTATCAAAATAGTTGTTTTTTAAAATATAAATATTAAATAAGCCTATGATACCACCAAGAATTCCTACGAATAAAACTCCAATTGCTATTTTAATTTTTAAGCTAACTTTCATTTGATTCCTCCAGATTTTTACGTTATATTTTATTATATTAAATTTGATAAATTTCAAGAAGATTGATAATAATATGGATGTTTTTTATAACAAATGTTTAAAATTTTAATTGATCGTATTGTTTTTGTTGTGTTCATAGATAGTTACAAGAAGTAATAACTAAGAAGTAATAACTCAAAAGTGTAGCATACGTTTGTTTTTTGTTGTATTTTTTGACAAAGTGGTAACAAATTAAAGTGAATTGATTATTTTTATAATTTTGGTTTTTTTATTAAAAATTCCTTAAAAATTACGTAAATATATAATTCCAATTAACTGGAATTGTTATTCTTAATCCCTTGTTTTCACAGTACACTTTTTTGTTTTGAACACCAAAATTGAAAATTTTATATGTTATTTCAACATCTTTTTTACAATACTCTATAATCTTTTCAAAATTACCATCTTTATACCATTTTAATGACTGCAGTCCGTCTGCACTTTTTTGAATATTCAGTGTGGATTTAGCTATATTGTTTAGAGAAAAACGTTTACCAGTAATACATTTGATATCATATAAAATATCTAAAACTACGGATTGTTTTAAATTTATGTTTAGATATGCGCTTAACACTTTAAAGTCAAAATTAATGATATTAAAACCGATAATCGCCTTGGCATTTTTAATAATATTTTCAAAATACGCCATATCATTTTCGTAAAAAACTAGATATTTATCTTTTTCAAATGAATAAGCTACGAGAATAGCTACTCCCATCTTGTGAGCGTTTTTCCATCCACCTACTTCATCAGCTGAATATTTTGTTTCAATGTCGAATACAAGTATATCTTTTTTATGTGGATAATTTGAAAACTTACTGATAGAATGTTTATTGTTTAGAATAAAACCAAGAAGAGTTAATGCTCCATTTTTATCGAGGGGATAATTGCCTGAACCGCATTTTGGAGAGATTATACATGCTGGACACCCAGTTTCGCATTGGCAGTTTTTTATATTTAGTAAAGTGATTTGAAGTATTTTTTCAATATTGTCGAAGACACGCCTAGTTATACCAATACCGCCAGGATATCCATCATATATAAAGATGGATATATTTCCTGTTTGTGGATGTGCTGGATAAGATATTCCGCCAATATCATTTCTATCACATAATATTTCGGTTGGTATCATTGCTATGATTCCATGTTCTATAGCATGAATAGAACCCATAATATTGGTACTTTGTTGGTTTTCAGGTATTTCTATTACAATTCCTTTAGTTTCAAACTGTATGGGTTCTGTTTTAATATCTATTTTTCCTAGTTTTTCTCCTGTTTTATCTGAAATTTTCTCATAACCTGTCAAATGTTCTGTCACAATGAGATCAACATACTTGCAGTTAAAATTTCTTATTTTTTTTTCTTTGTGAACTTTTAAAACTACTGTTTGTTTTTCTAGTATAGGTCGTGTATAGTAATTTGGATTAGCAGGTTTTACGTGAATTTCTTTTTTTGAATGGTCGATATTTTTTACAATAAATGTTTCTCCCCTGTGAATGTAAATAGCACCTATGTAATTTTCAGTATATGCTTTTTTTGCTGAGTTTGTGCCTATTATAATATCATTCATCATTATTGTATAGGTGCTACCGCTAGCTCTTAAATCAACTTCTTTGTGGGGGTAATTTTTAAAAGTAACAACAACTTTTTTTTCATCATCTTGGAAGAGTTCTTTTGATTCGAGCATTTTATCAATGATTCTAATATTTTGATTATAATAATATTCATTTGTAATTATAGGTTTTTCATAGGCTGCGCACTGTACATGTTGTTTTTGAATAATTTCATTTTCTTTATCAATTAAGGCATCTTCGAACTTTGAAGATAAAAGCTTATTGGGATTTTTAACAAAATATTGGTCAAGAGCATCGTTGGTTGCGATCAATATAATAAGACTTTCGTTGTTGTTTCTACCTCCTCTTCCTGCTCTTTGCCAAAGACTCATTAGAGAACCAGGAAAACCTAAAATTATTGTAGCGTCAATTCCTCCAATATCTATTCCAAGCTCGAATGCACTTGTGGCAATTACACCTTTGAGTTTTCCATCTCTAAAATTTTTTTCAATAGATCTTCTTTCTTCAGGTAAGAATCCTGCCCGATACGATGAAATGGAATTTTTGCTAATATTTGCATCAGAAATAAGTCTTCGGTATATAGTTTCTGTTTGAACTCTTGATTTTGTAAAGCAAAGAGTTTTAATTCCTGACTCTATAAATATTTTCATGAAATAAGAGGCTAGAGTTGCAGCAGGAACTTTTTCAGGATTGAAAAAAAGAAAATGTTTTTTGCTAGATGGGGCACCATTTTTATATATATGTTCGAAATCGATATCGAAGAGATCTTTTGCAAGCTCTTTTGCATTACCAATAGTTGCCGATGATGTAATAATTTGTATATTGGGTAAAAAACGTTTTAATCTTTGAAATATATTTCTTACATGTGAGCCAAAAATACCTCTGTAAGTATGCAATTCATCGATTACTATGTATTTTAAATTTTTTAAGAATGGTTCCCATTCTGGGATTTTAGGTAATATAGAATAATGTAATATATCGATGTTTGATATAATAATATCGGGTGGATTAGCTAAGATTCTTCTTCTTACTTTTTTATTAGTATCTCCATCGATTACATCTACTTTAAAATCAAAAAGAGGTATTTTGTTTGCGAAATTTTCTAGTTTTTCTTTTTGGTCGTAACCCAATGCCTTTATAGGAAAAAGATAAAGAGCTTTCGATTTATTCAGGTAAATGTCTTCCAATATAGGAAGATTGTAACATAATGTTTTTCCTGAGGCTGTTGGAGTGGTTATAAGAACATTTTTGCCATCTTTTATTAAGCTATACGATTCTGCTTGATGAGAATAAAGATGATGTATCCCCATCTCTTTTAGTGTTTCTTTTAGAATTTGATTTTCTATAATTTTTAAGTCTACAAAAGAACCTTTATGTTCTTCTAATATTTTTTCAAAAACAAGGTTATTTGCAAATTTACCGTTTTTTATATACTTAACAAGAGATTTTATCATAATACCTGAATAAAAAAGCCTTTGAGATAAAATGTCTCTTTCATTTTAGGGTTGACCGGGTGGTCAAAGCCTTGTGTTAATTTTGAAAGAATTTTGAATTTTTTGCCGGCAGTTTTAGCTGCATTATTTAAAATCCAGTGAAATTTTTCTTCGTCTACATGTTGTGAACAACTACATGTAAAAATAAATCCATTTTTTTTCACAGATTTTAGTGCCCACTTATTTAAGTTAATATATCCTTTTAGTGCTTCACTTAATTTCTTTTTAGATTTAACAAAAGCTGGAGGATCAATAACGAGAATGTCCGGTTTTTCTTTATTCTGAGCTAGATTTTTTAAAAAATCTATGGCATCAATTTTTAGAAATTCTGTTTCTGCTTTGAATTTATTCATTTTTACATTTTCTTCAGCACATTCAAGGGCAAAAGCTGAGATATCTACAAATGTAACCTTTTTAGCATGGTTCTTTAAAGCATTTAACCCCCATCCTCCTATATAAGAAAAAACATCTACCACATACATATTATTTGCAATTAATTGCATTAATTTTTTGTTTTCACGTTGATCAAAATAGTATCCTGTTTTTTGAGCCTTAAAAATATTTACATACATTTTAATATTATTTTCCTCAAAAAATATATCACCATTAAATTTATTATTTAGTGATTCTACAGTAAGAGGTAATGTCTCGAGAAGTCTAGCGGTGTTATCATTTTTTAAAACAATCTTTATATTATCAGAAAATAATTCTTTTAAAGCTGTTATTATAAGGTCTTTATTTTTGTCAGCCCAGAATGTATTTAATTGAATTGAAAACAAATTGTCGTATCTATCTATGATTACGCCTGGGAGAAAATCACCTTCACTAAATAGTAAACGATAATAAGGTTTGTCGTATAAGATTTTTCTTAACGAGAGTGCAGTGCTAATTCTGTTTTTTACGAAGTTTATATCTATATTAATATCTTTTTTGCTTAATATTCTTGCACATATGAGCGAATGTGGGTTTACATATCCTATCCCAAGAAACTCTTTGTTATGAGTATAGATTTTTGCAACTTCCCCAGGAACAAAATCTCTTATATTTTCTACTTCGTTTGAAAATATCCAAAGATAACCAGCTTGAACCCTTCGATCAAAACCTTTTTTCAAGAAAAGTGTTTTCATATTTTTATTTTAAACAATAAACGACTTAAAAAGTCAAATGAAAAAGAGCCAGTTTTCACTAAAACAGTACAACTGTTTCATAATAAAAGCATGTTTTTCAATAGTAAATGTTTGATTTGATAATTTTTTGATAAACAAAAGATTGCTTTATTTCTACCAATTTTTGCAACTCATTATTATTTTTTCAAATTATAAAAGTGGTTTTTTATTTTTTTATTAAAAGAGAGTGCTAATAGTAAAAGATTTGCCAGTACTACACTTAAAAGTATTATTATCATTTTCATATAAGGTTCATTAAAATGCAAACGGATAATTGTTAATTTATAAGTAGTAATTACCCATATAACTGTACCTAAAACAAAGGAAATTTGAAGTGTATACATTGCAAATTTTCTTTTTATAAAAAAGAATATAATCATACTGATAAAAACTGCAGTTAAAAGCATATTTCCTCTTCGTAGAAAATGAGCAGCATTGATTAGTTCTGTAACTAATAGTAATATAAAAAAAATAGTTTTTATCTTATTCCCTCCATGACAGAATAATAAATATTTGATGCTTTAACAACATCTGCAAAATTTACATATTCATCCCCAGTATGAGCATTAGATAAATCTCCTGGCCCGAGGATAATAGGTTTGATGCCAAATTGCCATAATATTGGGGCATCAGAATCACTTTTAAAAAGTGAAGGGGTAAAATGGATATTTTGTTCATTGTAAATATTTTTTAATTGTTTTGGTAAAGATGCTTTTTCAGACAATTCATAACCATGGTGTATAGTTTCTAATGAAAATTTTATCTCGTTATCTGTAAATTTGTTATAGATTAATTCTTCAATTTCAAAAGCTAATATTCCAAGGGGATACTTTGTAGGCAAATGTAAATCTAGGTATGCTTCACACTTATCAGGACTTGCGAATCCAGCCTGTGAGCTATTGAAGTCTCTTATATTGTATAGGATGTCTCCTTTTTCATCTATATAGTTTATTATTAGATTAATACAATCCATCATCAATTTCACTGCATTTTTGTCTGGTTTTGAAATAGAAGCGTGTAGTTTTTGCCCATAAGTTAATAATGACATTTCTATATAACCATAATGACCAAAACATGGGTTTAAATTTGTGGGTTCACCAATAATTGCCCAATCAAAAGAGTATTCACGAGCAAGTTCAAAAGCACCATCACCAGATTCTTCTTCTCCTACAACAAGGGCAAGAGAACAAGGAAAATCTGATTGATGTTTTTCTTTATATGTTAAAAAAGCTTCTATCATGGCTGCACAGCCGCTTTTCATATCAGCAGAACCAAGACCATAAATTTCATCATCATAAACATCAGCTTCATAATTTTCATAATCAAAAGCAGGTACAGTATCTATATGACCTACCAATACTAGATTGCTTTCCCCTTCTTCAGGAAGAATTAAAAGATTACCTCTTGAGTCTTCAACCTTCTGATATACAAACTCTATGCTATGTTTTGTGAAAAGATTCTTTAAAAAATGTATAATCTCCCCTTCTTTACCAGATGGGCTATAAATATTGATCATATCGATTAATAAATTTTTTAGTCGGTCTTCATTTATCATTTTTTCTCACTTTCTTCTAAATAAAGAGTTAGATAAATTTGTTCTTTTGGTTCACTAAAACCTTTATTTCTAAAAAATTTTAATGCTTCGTTATTACTTTTTTCAACATCTACAAAGAGAGTTATAACACCATTTTTTTTCATATATTTTTTAAATTCATCAAAAAGTTTAGAAGCAACTCCTTGTTTTTTGTATTCTTCATCTACACATAACCATACGAGATAACCATACTTTATTAATGCTTTATTAACAACGTAAGAAAGTATAAAACCAACAATTTTTCTATCTATTTCCGCTACAAAACAGCTTTCTTTATCATTTATAAAAAACTCTGCTACTTCATTCTCATCCCATACTCTATAAAGGTTTGGATAATTTTGTAATGTAAAAACTTTTTCACCAAGCTTATAGATGTGTGGTAAGTCGTTAATCGTTATTGTTCTTATAACTATGTCTTTCATAAAATAGCCCTTCTATGCATAATACTTTAATATTGTCTAATTCCTTTTATAAATCAATTAAAAAATTGAATTTAAAAAAGCTATGTTGTTATAGTCAGTTTATCCTGTTTTTAATTCATTATATAGAACATCAACTTTCTATTATACAACAAAAAACTTAGGAATTTTCAACGGAAAATTAATTACAAGATGTGTGTAATATTTTTTAGTGGACTTTTTCTAGTTTTGAATTCTTTTTTTGAAAACTTGGATAAAAAAAATTGAGCAGTATTTGGTTTTATAACGCTTTGATAAGCTAGTTATAGTTTTGTTACTGTTTGCGATAGTGACTATGTAGCTTATACTGAACAGTGAAGAAATTATCTTCTTGCTGATGATTGTTTATATTATATTTACTTCCTTAAATATCTAATTTTTATTCTGCAGTAATTTTAAAATATATGAGATTTATAAAAATAGTTGAATATACAAATAGTACAATATTGGTCCTAATATAACTCATTGTAAATGTAAATAAAATTATGTTTGAAACTATTGGTAAGTATAAGTAATTATTTGTCATAAGAAAAAAAAATTACTTGCATATGCTAATAAAATATGTATATTGTATACAATTCTAAGGTAGCTAAGCTATTAAATACAGGAGGACTGCTATTATGAAGCTAGCAGATTTAAAAATTAGCAGAAGAAAGTTTTTAGCAGCTTCAGGTACTACTGCAGCAGTCATAGCAATGACTGGTGGATTATCAAGTTTAAAAGCAGTAGCATCTGAGCACAGTGCAGAATCAAGTAATGGTGGTGAACGTGGAAGAAAGTTCATTCCTTCTACATGTGCAATATGCGTTAATAAGTGTGGATTGATTGCTGAAGTTGTGGATGGAAGAATCAAAAAGCTAAACCCTAACCCAAAATATCTTAAAAGTAGAGGGATGTTGTGTGCTAGAGGAAATGCAGGGGCTGCAGTTCCTTATGATCCAAACAGGTTGAAAAAACCTTTACTGAGAGTTGGAAAAAGAGGTGAAGGTAAGTGGAAAGAGATTAGCTGGGATGAGGCTTTCAAATATGTGGCAAACAAACTGGCTGAGTTGAAACAGAAATATGAAAATAGATCTACCGTATTGTTTGCATCCACTGAAGGGTTTCAAGAAGAATTTTTCTACTTCTTGGCACAGTCTTATGGTTCTCTCAATACCGTTAGACATCCAACCCTTTGTCTGGCTTCTGTAATTCAGGGATGGATGTCTGTTTTTGGGACATATCCAGATGCGGATATGAGAAACGCTGAATTTGTTCTTATGTTTGGAGCAAATAGAGCTGAAGGGCTTGTGACTCCTGATTCTGTAGATTTTCAGAGATTTAAACCAAAAGGGCAGCAGCTTATATACTTTGACCCAAGATTTACCAATACTGCTGCCAAAGCGGATAAATGGTATCCAATTAAGCCTGGTACCGATATGGCTCTTGTTCTCGCTTTGATAAATGTAATCATTAGCGAGAATTTGTATGATAAAGAGTTTGTTGAGAAATATACTTACGGTTTTGATAAGCTTGCAGAACATGTAAAAAAATACACACCTGAGTGGGCTGAAAAAGAGTGTGAAATTACTGCATCTGAAATCAGATGGATTGCTAGAGAATTCGCAAAGTACGCTCCAAGAAGTCTTGTGTATCCAGGTAGAAGGAGCTCTTGGTATGTAAATGACACATATTTCAGAAGAGCATGTGCCATCTTAACGGCTATTTGTGGTAGCTGGGATGTCCCTGGTGGTATTGTACCTAAATCAAAGATAGCTTTGGCTAAACATGATGACATAGTTTTTCCTATTTTTGATATGGCTGAAGATAGAATTGATAAAGAAGCTGAGGGAATTATTAGAGAGCTTCTTCCTGATGATGAGAGAACGTCAGCTGGCCTACCTACAGATTCCTGTACATTTTTAGGTGAAAAAGATGGTAGCTGGCTTGCATTAAGGGAAGCTGTGCTTAAAGGTGAGCCGTATCCTGTGAAAGGGATGATGGTTTACAAACAAAACCCTGTTGAATCTGTACCAGAAAGACGTAAGACACTGAAAATGCTTAAACAGATGGAATTTATCTGCGTAATTGATGTGCAGATGTCCGATACAGCTTGGTTTGCAGATATTGTGTTACCTGAATCTACATATCTTGAAAGATGGGATCCCTGTCATGGTGAATCAGGTATTTGGCCTGTTGTTGCATTTAGACAACCTGTAATTAAACCTTTGTTTGATACAAAATCAATGCATGAAATTGCTGCTGGAATCGTGGATGAAATGTTAAAGATTCCTGCACTTTGGGATGATGCTGATCCTGAAGAGGTGGAAGAATTCAAAGAGACTGTAGTTGAAGAGATTTTCCATAAAACAACAGAAGAATTTGTAAGACATCAGTTATCTAAATATCCAGGTGCTTTTGAAAAGTGTAAGAAGGAAGGGACCTTTTATCTAACAGATAAACCACATTATGGCAAAACAAAGAAACCAGGATTCAGATTTAAAACACGTTCCGGTAAAATTGAACTGTACAACCTTAAATATGAAGCGAAAGGGCTTGATCCTCTTCCAGTATACAGAAGGCCAAAAGATGCGCCTGGTAAGTATAGATTTATTGTGGGAAGACATGGGTTTTATACCCATACAAGTACCCAGAATAATCCATATTTATGGGAACTTTTAAAAGAAAATGTGATTTGGATAAATACTAAGGAGGCTAAGAAGTTGGGTATTAACACAGGGGATTATGTAATTGTGAAGAGTGAAGTGGGTGAACAAAGAGTAAAAGCATATGTTACAGAAAAAATTAGACCTGATTGTGTTTACTATGCCCATGGATATGGAAGATTATCCCCTTGGTTGAAACTTGTATATAATAAAGGTGGATCACAAGCAGCTATTATTAAAAGTGCTATTGAGCCTATTTCTGGTAATGCTGCAATGCATGAAACTTTTGTTGAAATAAGGAAAGCGTGAATAGGGGTGCAGCTATGAGTAAAAAGCGTTATGCTATTGTATTAGATACAAAGAAATGTTTAAACTGCAAGGCCTGCACCGTTGCCTGTAAGTTTGAAAACGGTGTTCCTGTCGGAGATGAAACATATAGAATTTGGGTAACTGAGTTGCCATTACAAGGACATTTTCCTAATTTACATCAGGAGTATCAACCTTCTCAATGTCAGCATTGTGAGAATACCCCTTGTGAAAGTGTATGCCCTACTCATGCAACATTTAGAACTGAAGAAGGGGTAGTATTGGTTGATTATGATAAATGTATACTTTGTAAAGCATGTATGGCAGCTTGTCCGTATGATGCAAGATTTGTTAGTGAGCATCATAAAGCTATTGAAAAGTGTACTATGTGTTACCACAGACTTGGTGAAGGCAGAGAACCTGCCTGTGTGGAAACATGTCCAACTAAAGTTAGAGTGTTTGGAGATCTAAATGATCCTAATAGTAAGGTGAGTAAGTTGTTGGCTTCGAGGGCATATTATCAGTTGAAACCTGATAGAAATACTCGCCCAAGATTATTTTACCTAAAGTAGGAGGATAATATGTCTGCTCATGTAGAAAAGAAATCATTTTTTAGCGTAAATAAGGAAATTCCAGCCTATCCATTTATTTTCATAGGTTTAATTTTGTTGGCTATTGGTGGGATAGCTGTTTTGCAAGTATTGATGAAAGGACATGAAGCTGTTTATGCTGTCAATAGAGAAGTACCTTGGGGATTGCTGATTGCAACCTACGCATATTTTGTTATTACTTCTACCGGGCTTGCTTTTATAGGTGGTTTGGCTCACGCTTTCGGTTATGAGAAATATGGAAAAATTAGCAAAAGAATAGTTGTTATGGCATTTGTGATTCTGTTGACAGGTTTTACTCAAATTGGTATGGAGATCGGCCATCCTATTAGACTAATGATATATTTGATTTTATCTCCTAATTTGAGAGCTCCTATTGTTTGGATGGGTGTGTTCTATTCCATCGAGCTTGTAATCCTTGCCATAGAATTATACCTTGTGTTTAATCCTAAGGGTACAAGCCATACTGCATCAGCTATTGTGGGATTTTTTGCATTGCTCGTAGGTACAGTTGCTACAAGTAACCTTGGTTATGTTTTCGGATCCCTAAATGCAAGACCTTTTTACCATGGTATATATTTCTCAACATTTCTTGTAGTTTCAGGGATTACAGCTGGCGCTGCTATGCTTATGTTAATCCACAATATTGTTTATAAAGGAAGAATCCCATCCGATTTAGAAGAATCAATGACTGCTCTTGGTAAATTAATGGGGATGGGTATAGGGATGATGATGTTCCTTTATTTCTGGAAGATAATGTCATCTTTGTACACTGAGCCAAAGGGAGCGTATGAAGCTATTCTTGCTTTGTTAA
The DNA here is from genome assembly GCF_049472655.1 of Deferribacter abyssi. Taxonomy (NCBI): domain Bacteria; kingdom Pseudomonadati; phylum Deferribacterota; class Deferribacteres; order Deferribacterales; family Deferribacteraceae; genus Deferribacter; species Deferribacter abyssi. Next base: position 3,134 of record NZ_JAQNCS010000012.1, on the reverse strand, counting down.
AAGGACCTTTAAGTTTGAATTTCTGGATTGGTGAAGTTTTATTGGCTGTTGTGTTACCATTACTCATTATTGTAGTTACTAAAGCTAAAAGCATGAAAGCTCTGGGTGTGGCTGGATTTTTTTACATGATAGGGCTATTTTTTACTAGATACGATTTTATTGTGGCAGGTCAGTTACCACCAATGAGAGCTGGTTATGAAGGTTCTGGAGTTCATACAACCATTTCCGGTTTGGCTCATTATTCTCCATCTATTGGAGAATGGATGATATTTGCACTTGGTTGGGGTGTATTTCTCTTCTTATATTTTGCCGCTGAAAAGTTTCTGAATTTGGAAACAGAACATCATTGAAGTTGTAAGGGGAGCTACAGAAGGCTCCCTTTTTTAACATATTACGTCTAATAATGAGTTTTTAAACTTAATTCTAATTCATTGCATTACGTTTCAGTATATTTATGAATATCAATAATCAGTTGCCATATTTATATGAGATTAATTGAAATTACTATCAAGTTGATAGGTTTTTGTTGTGTTAATTATGAAATTATGTAAAATAAAAAAAAAGGGTTGAATTATGAACATATGCTTATTATATTATTAAGTGAGGTGTAAAATGGCAAGACCAAGTAAAGTAAGAATGATTGCTTTTAAACCCCTGTGTTACGAATTTAAACCTAAGGGGATTCCAAGCACAGAGCTTGAAAAAGTAGAACTTGCTATGGATGAGTTAGAAGCGGTCAGGTTGGCAGATTATGAAGGGCTAGATCATGAAGAAGCTGCAGAACTTATGGGAATTTCTAGGCCAACTTTCTCGAGATTGGTGGAAAAGGCTAGAAGAAAAATAGCAGAGATGCTTGTTGAATCTAAAGAACTGGTTATTGATGGTGGGAGTGTAGAGTTTGTTAGAAGACATAGATGTCGTAGATGTGGTAAGGAGACAGGGTTTTTAGGAAGTAAACATAAATGTAAAAAAGTTGAAAAATAAAAATAAAAGGAGGTGAAATATGCCAGGATTTGATAGAACTGGACCAATAGGTGAAGGCCCAAGAACAGGTAGAGGCCTTGGAAGATGTAATGGGAATGTTGAAAAAAGAGAAAATACTAATGTAGAATATCCAGTAAGAAGAAGATTAAGAGATGGCAGCTGCCATAATGGTAGAGGTCGAGGGTTAGGCAGAGGATACGGACGTGGTTTTGGATGTAGACGAGGATAAGTGGTGAAAGTTGCAGTTATTAGTGGCAAGGGTGGTACAGGTAAAACCACCTTTGCCATTAATTTTTCAAAATTTTTAGCAAAATAGGTAAAAAAGTTTTATTGGCTGACCTTGATGTGGAAGAGCCGAACGGTAATCTATTTTTTAACTATCTATTAAAATATAGTGAGTCTTATACTTATATTCCAAAACTGATAAAGGAAAATTGTGCATACTGCAGAGAATGTGCAAAGAAGTGCATGTTTAAAGCTTTAGCGGTTTCTAAAGGTTTCTGGATGCTTTTTCCGGAGCTTTGCCATGGTTGTAGAGCGTGTGAATACGTATGTAAATTTGAAGCTATAGCGGAAGATAAAAGGTGCATAGGGAAAATAGGTATTAATGAAGTGAATAATCCTTCATTTATTGAGGGGAGATTAAATGTCGGTGAAGTGCTTACAACTTCTTTGATCAAAGATGTGAAAAAGAAAATAAAGAGAATTGAAGAAAAATACGAAGTGGTTGTAATGGATGCCCCTCCTGGAACATCATGCCCTGTTATTGAAGTGGTAAAGGATGTTGATAAGGTGATTGTTGTAGCTGAAGATTCCCCTTTTGGATTTTATGATTTTACATTGATTCACGATTTGCTTAGCGAATTAAATAAAGATTATCATCTCGTTATAAATAAATTTAAAGATGGGAAAGAAATAATACCTTTTTGTGATAAAGAAAGTATTAATGTTCTTGCTAAAATTCCATTGGAGAAAAATATAGCATATAAGTATTCAAAGGGAGAATTTGCGCTGGATGAGTATGACGAAGTTTTTCGAGATGTTTATTATAAGTTAATTGAGGTAGAAAGTTGAAAGAGATAGTGGTTGTTAGTGGAAAAGGTGGTGCAGGTAAATCTACGATAACTGCATCCCTTGCATATTTTTTGAACCACAATGATGTATTAGTGGATGCGGATGTTGATGCGGCTGATTTACATATTTTGATGAAGCCTGATATTGAAACGGAAAAGGATTTTTATTCCGGATTAGAGTTCGTAATCGATAATGATGTTTGTACTAATTGTGATGAATGTCGTCAGAAGTGTGAATATAACGCCATAAATGTAATTGATGGGCGTTATCTTATTGATGGGATTGCTTGCGAAGGGTGTGGTTTTTGTAGCTATGTTTGCTCAGTGGAAGCCATTTCATCAAGTGAGAAGTTAACCGGTAAAAAATATATTTCGAACACAAGGTTCGGCTTTAAAATGGTTCATGCAAAACTAAATGTTGCGGAGGAGAATTCCGGTAAATTGGTGGCTGAGGTTAAGAAAAATGCGAGAGAATTGGCCGAAAAGCAAAATAGTGAAATTATTCTTGTAGATGGACCTCCTGGAGTAGGATGTAGTACCATATCTGCACTATCTAATGCTGATATAGCGTTGTTAGTGGTGGAATCGACAGTTTCAGGGTTACACGATATAAAAAGATGTATGGTGTTATTACAACATTTTAAGAGTAAGATATGCGTAATTATTAATAAATTTGGATTAAACCCTGACATAGATTGCGAAATTTTAAATTATTTTGAAGATAAAGAAGTTGAGATGCTTGGGAAAGTTGATTATTCGCTGAATGTTGTAGATTCATTAAAAAGATGTATGGTGCTACCTGAGTACGCTGAACTTTATAAAAAAGTTTTTGCTGAAATTTTTGATGGGTTAAAGAAAATGTGAGTTTTGGAGGTGAGTATGAAAATATTGGTTACAGCCTTAAAAGATGATGTAAATGAGAAGATGGATCCAAGGTTTGGACGAGCAAGATATTGGTATGTTTATGATACAGAAAAGAATGAGGAGTGTTTTATAGATAATTCTAAGAATATATCTCTTGATCATGGTGCAGGGATTCAGGCTGCTACTTCAATTGTGGATGAGGGAATAGATATA
>NZ_JAQNCS010000011.1:0-79761 GCF_049472655.1 Deferribacter abyssi | reverse complement strand
AAATCATTTATCATAAATTAGTTACCATTTTCAGAGACAGATAGATAATTTATTGTTATTTCTTCGAAAACTTTTCTAAAATGATATCCACAAATTGATAAATATACAGCTATTGGAATACATTTAAATTTTCTTATAGTTACCCAAAATAGCAGTTTATAATAATAGTATCTTTCTTTTTCTAAAATTCCTAATTTGTATAATGATTTAAAAAAAGCTTGTATTCTTTTAATTGAAAATTTTGTATTGCTGTAATCTGGGGGATTATAATCATTTAGAAAAGTTATTAAACGTTCATAAAATTTCTTAGGAGAATAAATAGTGTTCACAATTTTAAGATAACCTTCAACCAGTTTTTCCTTATCAATTTTTGGTATAAAGTTAATAAAAACGTCAGTATTATTGCCTCCAAATACATCTAGAAGTCTGTTTTCAGATTTTAGTCTTTCATAGAGCTTTGTCCCAGGTGGTGCATTCAAAATTCCAACCATTGCTGTAATAATACCACTTTTCTGAATGAAATCAATTTGACGGTCAAAAATATCTAAAGGATCAGTGTCAAATCCAACTATAAATCCACCCTGAACCTGAAGCCCTTTTCTATGCAATTTTCTAACTGAATCCATTAAATTCCTGTTAATATTTTGATATTTCTTACTTTCATTTAGACTCGCTTCATTTGGTGTTTCTATACCAATAAACACAGTGTCAAAACCAGCTTGTACCATCAAATCAATCATTTCATCATCGTCTGCCAAATTTATTGATACCTGTGTGAAAAACTCAAAAGGATATTTTCTTTTTTTCATCCAATTAATTAATGCTGGTAAAAGGTCGTTTTTTACTCTTTTTTTATGGGCAATAAAATTATCATCCACAAAAAACACTCCACCTCGCCAACCGAGATTGTACATATTGTCAAGCTCGGTTATTACCTGTTTTACTGTTTTGGTTCTTACTCGGTTTCCCAACATTGAAGTAACATTGCAGAAATCACAGTTAAAAGGGCAGCCTCTGGAATACTGAATGCTCAAAGATGCATATGCGTTTATATCATCAAGTGCTTCCCATTTTGGTGCAGGTGAGTCAACCATATTAGCATAATCATCTGGCATATACACCTTTTTAGGGTCACCATTTTTTAAGTCATTCAAAAACTTAGGAACAGTTATTTCACCTTCTCCCAAAATCAAGTAATCAACATTATCAAATTTATCAGATTCTACTGTAAACAGGGGGCCACCACCTGCCACTTTAACATTATATTTATGACACCTATCAATGATTTCTAAGGCTGAATCTTTCTGAATAGACATTGCGCTGATTATTACAAGGTCAGCCCATAATATATGTTCATCGGTTAATTTACTTACATTTAAATCGACCAGTTTAAGAGACCAGTCTTCAGGTAACATTGAAGCAATTGTCAGCAAACCAAGGGGAGGAAGACTTGCTTTCTTGTTAATAAAATCTAAAGCGTATTTAAAACTCCAAAACGTGTTTGGATATTCTGGATATACTAACAATACCTTCATATTATATTTTACACCTAAAAATTTTTAGCTTCAAATAAAATTGAAGATTTTTTTAAAAATATATACAAAGAAATTTAGAGCTTCAAAAGCTTAAATATAAAAATCAAATGGATATTATTTGTTTTAAAAACATAACTTTTTTAATTTTATTGGATAAAATAGAGTGGAGCGGAGGGGAGTCGAACCCCCGACCCCTACAATGCCATTGTAGTGCTCTCCCAGCTGAGCTACCGCCCCAAATCTCAAGTTTTCAAATTTAACTTCATGTAAATTTACATCATTTTTGCTGTTCTTTCAACCTTTTTTCAACCACACAGTAAATTCCACCTTCTTTTATCCCTGGCATAAAACATCCATTACACGAAATACATTTTGCTTTTGTTTTATCAGATTCTTTCCATCTTTTAATTAGATGTGGCTCTCTTATCAAAGGTCTTGAAAATGAAACAGCATCAGCAAAACCGTTATCAATAATCTCAGTAGCAACCTCGAAGCTTCTAATTCCGCCAACCACAGCTACAGGAATATTAACCACTTGTTTTATCCTATTAGATAACTCTTTATGGTAAGCTTCTTTCTCAGCACTATCAATTTTTGATCTTGCTGGAGAGGTGTCCTTTGATGCTGGAGAACCACCGGAAACCTCAATAGCATCTATACCCCATTCTTCAAGCATTTTAGCAACTTCTGCAGCCTCATCAATTGCAAATCCTCCATCTAAAAAATCATCGCAATTTAGCTTGATAAATACAGGATAATCGTTACCTACTTTATTTCTAACTTCAGCTACAACTTCTTTTAAAAACCTTGCTCTGTTTTCAAGACTTCCGCCATACTCATCAGTCCTCTTATTTGTAAGTGGAGATAAAAACTGGTTAATCAAATATCCGTGTGCTCCGTGCAACTGAATTGCATCAAATCCTGCCTCTTTTACCCTTCTTGCAGCTTTTCCAAAGTCAGCGATTACTCTTTTTATATCATCTATGGTCATTTCCTTTGGCACTTCTGAATAGCTTGGAAAATTCACTGCAGATGGAGCAATAGGCTGGAGTCCAGAAGATTTTCTGTTTGCCTGTCCACCAGCATGAACAAGTTGTACTGCTATCTTGCCGCCTTTTTCATGCACCTTATCAACAAGTTCCTTTAAAGCAGAAATGTTGTTATCATCATGAACACCGAGCATACCAGGTAGTTGAATACCATCCTGACTTGCATAGGCATAACCAGTGATTATAAGTGCAACCTCATTTTCAGCAAGCTGTTCATACAAATTAATTAAACGCTCAGTCGGTTTACCATCACTATCGCACATACCCTCCCACGTTGCAGACCTTATTGTTCTGTTTTTGAGATTAAGATTACCAATTTTAAAATTACTAAAAATCATTTACTCCTCCACTTATATTTTTTTAAAACTAACAGCTATAGTTATCTTTTAATAATTTGGGCAGTTCTCTCAAAGAATTGATTGTAAAAGTTGGTTTAAGTTCCCACGGATCAAAAATGATCTTCTTGCCTCTGTTTACCCATATTGCTGACATCCCAGCAGAAATTGCACCAATAACATCAAAAGGATTAGCAGAAATCATGAAAGCCTTTTCTCTTTCAGCTTTTGAGCTTCTTAAAAAATGGGCATAAACAGCAGGATTTGGTTTAAAAGATTTTATATCATCAACGCTTATAATTCCTTCGAAATAATCAATAATCCCAGCATTATTAAGGAGAATATTCAAATCTTCAGGTTTACCGTTTGAGAAAGCATACATTTTGACTTCAAGATTCATTAATTCATTTAACGAACTAATCACATCATCAAATGGTGGAAGATTTTTATATTTCTCAAGCAGTATTTTCATTTCATCTTCACTTATATTCAAATTAAAGTAATTGTTTACATACTCGAGAGCCTGTTTTGTGCAGACAGAAAAATCGACGTAGTTTTGCATTAACGCTCTTCTAAATGAATACTCAAGTTGTTTTTGTCTCCACAAATCGGTGACATGTAAAGCAAGCTTTTCATCTTTTACAATAGAGACAATCTCATCAAAAACTCCTTTCGTATCAATTAGCGTGCCATAGACATCAAAAGATAAAACCACCATTTTATCCTCCTTAAATGGTATACTTTAATTATATCAAGTTTAAAATATTGGTCAAATAATTCTAAAATGTAACTTTTTGTAAGTATGTCTCCTTTTACTTATTATTCCTGTATTTGAGTGTCTTAAATTTGGTATATATTTTAAGTAATTTAACTCTAAACATACTTTCTAGTATGTATAAATAGTGCTAATGTTTACGATGAGAAATTTAATAAGTGTAAAAAATAAAGAAAAAAGTTAAAATCTGATATAAGAATATTCATTATAGTATTCTAGGCTGAGCTACCATTTCTATTAATCTTTAGCCCAATTTAAACTTCTTTGTAATGCATTTAGCCATTTGTTATATATTTTTTTACGTGTTTTATTATCCATTTTCGGTTTAAATTCTTTTTCAATTTCTCTTATTTTGAGGATATTATTTTTGTCCCAGAAACCTGTGGATATGGCAGCCATAGCAGCAGCACCCAATGCAGTGGATTCGGTAATATAGGGTCTTTCTATATCAATTCCTAAGATATCAGCTTGAAATTGCATTAAAAAATTGTTTTTGGAAGCACCACCATCCACTGCAAGTGTTGAAAAATCTATTTCATTTTTTGTTGTTTTGACAAATTCTTCAAATACGTCACGAGTTTGAAATGCTATTCCTTCAAGAGCAGCTCTTGCTATATGTTCTTTAGTGGTTCCCCTTGTAATTCCAATTACCAACCCTCTTGCAGATGGATCCCAGTAGGGTGCACCAAGTCCGGTTAATGCAGGTACAAAAACAACGTTTTCAGAAGAATTAACTTTTTTGGCTAAATCTTCCACTTCTTTTGTGTCATTTATTATTCCTAATCCATCTCTTAACCACTGAATTAATGATCCACCGACAAATATACTACCTTCCAGGGCATATTCTACATCATTATCAATTTGCCAAGCTATTGTGCTAATAAGATTATCCGAGTAATAAATTTTGCTTTTAGTGGATGTCATTATAAATAGACCGGTTCCGTATGTATTTTTAATTAAACCGTTTCGCCATCCACCATGTGCGAAAAGGGATGCCTGTTGATCTCCTATAATGCCAGTGATAGGAATTTCTTTTCCAAATAGTTTTTTGTTTGTATAACCAAATAAATGATTGCTAGGGAAAACCTGCGGTAGTAAATGTCTTGGAATTTCAAAGAGATTCAAAAGTTCTTCATCATATTCTAATGTTTTTATATTGAAAATCATTGTTCTTGATGCATTTGTAATATCGGTAGCATGGCATTTTCCTGCAGTTAGGTTATATAAAATCCAGGAATCCACTGTGCCAAAAAGTGCATCTTTTGATTTTACCTTTTTATTTACATCTTCTACATTATCAATAAGCCACTTTATTTTTGTGGCGCTAAAATAGGGGTCTAAAAATAAACCTGTTTTTTCTTTAATTAATTTTTTGAATTGAGAAAAATGCTTACATATGTTTTCGGTTCTCCTGCATTGCCAAACAATAGCGTTATATAAAGGTTTCCCTGTTTTTTTATCCCAGATTATAGTTGTTTCTCTTTGGTTGGTAATACCTATGGCCTGAATATTTTTTGCACCAACTTTTTCAATGACAATAGCAATGACTTTTAGTGCAGTTTCCCATATATCGTTAGGGTTATGTTCTACCCAACCTTCTTTAGGAAAAATTTGTGGAAATTCAGAATATGCAGATGCTATGGTATTACCTTGTTTATCAAAAACAATAGCCTTATTTCCAGTTGTTCCTAAATCCAGTGCTAAAACATACTTAGACATTGTATCCCTTCTTTATTACTATAACAAATTTAATTATAATTAGCAAATTAAATAATACCGCTGGAGCCACAACAATTTGTTGCAATACTTTGTTTTATTGTGTTTGTTGTAAAACATTTTTGTGGTTTAAGTTCCCATAGAACTGCCACGGATGGAGATTTTAGAAGAACTTGTATTGGAGAAAACTGAATGATTTGCTAGAACGAAGAATTTTTTTTTCTTCAAACAATAAAGAATAACATCTTAATGTATAAAAACATATTAAATTTATAACCATAAAAATGGGGTGAGTCCACGATTAAGTTTTACTTGACATTACAGGAAAGTTAAATAGAAATAATTAGTATTACTTACTAAATGGTAGGTAAGGTGTATTTTTATGAGTATAAAGAAAAATATTGTTCGAAATACTAGATCTCAGATTATTAAGACTGCAAGAAAGCTTTTTTCACAATATACATATCTTGGTGCTTCTATGGATGATATTGCTAAAAAACTTCGAATAACAAAAGCAGCATTATATCACTATTTCTCTGGTAAAGAAGAAATTTATAATGAAGTTCTTAATGATGCCTTTGATAGTTTAAAAAAATCTTTATTAGCGGCTTATAACGAAAACAACTCGATTAAGAGGTTACATAAAGTTATTATAAATTATCTTGATTTTGGATTAAAAGAGAAGAATCTTATAAACTTTTTTACTTTTAAATTATCATTAACAAATCTACGAGTTAAAAAAAAGATAATAGAAATTAAAAAACAAATTATTAATTTAGTTAAACCTGTTGTTGAAGAAGTTATGAATGAAAAATTGAAAGAAAAAAAGGTTAGTGCTGAAATTGTTACAATTATGCTGATTAGTATGATGAATGGGTTAATTTTGGAGTATTCAACACTTAATAAACAACTAAATACAAAAAAGATTTCAGAGCAGATAATTACTGTTTTATTCAGAGTTTAATTATTAAGGAGGATCTATTATTATGATGAAAGGTAAAAAGATTTCAGCGATAGTTTCTGTTTTTAATGAAGAGAGAACTGTAAAAGATATTATTATTGCACTTTTGAAGTGTCATTTAGTGGATGAGGTTATTGTGGTAGATGATGGTTCTACTGACAATACTTCGCAGATATTAAATCAACTAACAAAAACATTTGGATTTAAATATATAAGGTTTGATAGAAATAAGGGTAAATCATACGCAATGGTGGCTGGTATCGAGAATTCATCTGGTGATATATTGTTGTTTGTAGATGCCGATATTATAGGTTTTAACTGCACACATGTTGAACAATTAGTAGTACCATTGGTGACCAAAAGTGTAAACATGACAATTGGGCGTCGTTGTCCATTGAATTCTCATAGAATTGACTTAACAGGTCCCATTGATGTTTGGCTAGGAGGAGAAAGAGCTTGTTTTAAAAATGAAATACTTCCAATAATTGAAGAAATAAGAAAGACTAAATATGGTGTGGAGACTTTGTTGAATTTATATTATAAAAGCAAAAATGGAAAAATACTAATAGTTGATTTGGATGGACTAATACATTTAAAAAAATACGAAAAATATAGATTTGATAAAGCATTAATCGATTATCTTAAAGCAACATCTCAGATTGTAACAACAATTTTCTTAAATTATTTGTTAATTTTTAATATATTTAAGAATTCTTTCAAAAATGTAAGCTTTAAAGGAATAATAAAGTGATAATTGTTGCTTTATTGTTTGGTTTTATTTATTCCTTGCCAATTGGATCTTTAGGGCAAATAATGTTAAACAGAGCAGTAGAAAGAGGATTTTGGCATGGTTTTTCAATTGCAATTATTTCTTCTTTAGTGGACTTTTTATTTTGTGAAATTTTTTTGTTAGGAGCAGTTCAGCTAGGAAATATTAATCCATTTATCAAAATATTTATTCAAATAATTGGATTAATATTTTTCTTATATATTGGTTTAAAAGAAATTATTTTTCCTTTTTTTAGAAGAAAAAGAGATTTTGAAGATAGAATAAGTGAGGATTTTAAATTAGATGGAAAAACAATTTTTAAAAATGTTTTTTTAGTAATTAGTTATTATCTTACTAATCCTACCTATATAGTTTTCTGGGTAACTTTTTCTACGACAATAAACCATAACTTTATTCCATATCAAACTTTTTTTTATTATACTCTTTTTAGTTTTTTGTTTTTTGTTGGAGCATTATTATGTCAATACTTTTCGATTGTTGTTATGATAAAATCGAAAGCCAAAATTGGAAAATTTATGAAGTATATTACTGTAAATCTGTATTCAGTAAGTATAATTTATTTTTTATACATTGTGGTTAAAGACGTATATGTAACGATAATTCAGAACTACAATTTTCTTATTCGTATATAACTCAATGTTAAATTCTAATTTCACTTTTACAGAATTTACTTTAAACGAAATAAAAGAATACATTACAAAAAATGATATAACAGATCGATTGTTTAAAACCAGAAATAACTCAAAGGGTAGTCATAATGTAACTTTGATTTGTGTAAAAGGTAAATCAAATAAAGAAAGAAGTTATTTTATTACAAATGGTCATATAAAGAAGTCCAAAGAGGTAAAAAGGCGGATAGAAGGGTATTTTTGCAGATGGAAGATAGAAGAGAGTTTTAGGTTTTTGAAGCAAGAATTTCAGATAGAAAAGTGTATAGTAAGGAAATTTTCAGGGATAAAAACCTTGCTTGGGATAATATTATTTGCTTGGCATTTATTGATATTATACAGTTATAAATCGATAGAATCATTTCTTTTATTGAAACAAGTGAAGAGGGAGAAGTATGTTGGTTTAGAAGCATTTGATAAGATAAAATTTTTGTTTTATCGTATAAGCGAAGGAATAAGGCAGATATTCTTAGGTGTCAAAAGGTTGTTTAGTTTTCGGCATGTTCAGATAAAACAAGTGATTGTTCATAATATAGAAGATTATTTATCTGAAAAAAAGTATGAGTTTTATGTTAAATGTTTAAGGCGTAGGCGTGGTAAAAGTTTACTTGCTACATAATGTTGCAAAAAATGGGGTGACGCCAGTGTTCCTATTATTGACATAATTAATAGAAAATGCTACTCTTAAAACAGAGTTTGTATTTTTAAGATTTAGGAGTGATTTTTGTTTAAATTTAAGCTAAAAACCTTGGTAGTTTTTATTAACTTTTTTTTATTTTTTATGGCTTGTTCGAAGAAAATGAATCCTGTACCTACATGGAGTTTTGAAAAGAAAGCCATTACAATAAATTATAAAAGCGATCTGCTTTTAAATGCATTTGGTGGGAATCCTCATACATTAATGATAGTGGTGTATCAGATGAGTAAGCCTGATAGTTTTAATCAATTTATACAGTACCCTGCCGGTATAAGAAAATTGCTAAATCAAAATATATCATCACCTGACATATTGTCCCATAAACGTTTTTTTATAGAGCCTAATAGTTCAGGGAAGTTGTTATTAGACAGAGCAGAAGGTGCCAAATGGTTGGGGATAGTTGCCGGATATTACGCTTTAGAACCTGATAAGTCTGCAAGAATATTTAAAATTCCGTATAAAATAGAGGAAAAAGGTTTTATAAGGAAAAAGAAGATAGCAGTCATACCTAAAGTGAGGATAACAGTTTTTTTTACAAAGAATAGTATCCAGGTAGAAAAAATATCAGGAAGGGATTAATGTTTGATAAAACTCGTCCAATATTCTGGCATCAAGGTCTTTTTTTACAACCCCATCATTTTCAGCAGTTAGAACTTAACATTAATAATCTGCTTGCTTCTCAGCTTTCTCATATAAGACCTTACTTTTGGGGAATAACTGAGCTTGAGATAGACCAAGGTGCAATCAAAGAAGGCTTTTTTCGGATAAACAAGTTTAGTGCTCTTTTTCAAGATGGTTCATGGATTGATTTTCCGGGAAATGCAGTAGTGGTTGCAAGGTCTTTTGAAGAAATATTAAAAGATGAAAGCAGGCAATTTTTAAAAATTTATGCTGGGATAATGAGATGGAGCCCATCTTTACCAAATGTAAAAGAGACAGAAGGTGAGATTACTAAAAATGAGGGGGTTAGGTTTGTTAGTCCAATTGAACCTGAAGAGGTAAAGGACATATATTTGGGGAAAACATTAGCTCAGATTAGGTTTATGAATTATGTAGTGCATATTTTCTGGGAAACTGAAATTGAAGACCTTGGAAATTATTGTCTTATTCCAGTTGCTTTACTTGAAAGAGATGGTTCTAATATGGTTATTTCGGAAAAATTTATTCCACCTGTGCTCTCTCTCAAAAGCTCTAACTACCTTAAACAGATAATATCTAATATAAAAAATAGTATTCTGTCCAGGCTGCAAATTCTTGAAGGATACAAACTCTCAAAAGATATTACTTATACCGATTTGCAAGGAAGCTCTTTAAGATATGTTTTAGCTTTGATTGTGTTAAACAGGTATTTACCTTTGTTGGACCATTTGCTTAGTGTAGGAGTTGTTCATCCGTGGGAGATTTATGGATTATTGAGAGGATTAGTGGGAGAGTTGAGCTCTTTTACTGAAAGGATAAATGCGATGGGTAGGACTTATAATGGAATAGATTTAGTCCCTGAGTATGAGCATGCAAATATTAACAACTGTTTTTCGGAAATATTGATATTGATAGAAGAGCTATTAGGTTCAATAATTATTGGGGCAGAAAATATTATAAAATTAGAGAAAACAGATGATGGTTTTTGTGGTAAAATACCTTTAAGTTCGTTGGATACATCTAATACTTTTTCTTTGGTTGTTAATACTAAAGCTGACAAAGATGAAATTATAGACTCTTTTAAACATGTTGTAAAAGTTGCCCCTAAACATGTAATTGGGACTTTGATATCAAGAGCACTACCAGGTTTTTCTCTTATTCATAGGCAAACTCCTCCAGCGGGGATACCTAAGGATCAAAATTCGTTATTCTTTGAAATAAACACTTCTGATAAACTGTGGGGGGATTTAATGCGGGATGGAAATATCTGTGTTTATTGGGATGATGCTCCCGAAGATGTAAAAATAATGTTAGTTATCTCTAAATTTTAGGAATAAACATATGAAATTGGTGGACTGTTTTTGCGAAATTATAGCCTATACTTTGTATTTCTGCCAAGATGAGCAGAAAGACAACATATCTTCTGAGGAATTATCTCGAATATACACAGATTTAGTGCTTAGGTCACAAGAATTAGCTCGAAAAAATGGATTTGAAAAGGTATGGGAAGATGCCTTTTTTCCTGTGTGTGCGTTAGTTGATGAACTAATAATGACTTCAAACTGGAAACACAAAAAAGAGTGGAGTAATAAAAGACTGCAAATCAAATACTTTCATACTGCAAACGCTGGAGAGGAGTTTTTTGAAAAATTAAAATCTGAAGGCAATATACTGAAAGATGTGAAAGAGGTGTATTTATATTGTCTCTCTTTAGGTTTTAAAGGAAAATATTATGCTGATGAAGAAAAGTTAGAAGAGTTGGTTTCTAAAAATATCCAAGATATTTTGGATAATACAGAGCTTGTTATACCAAAAGAGTTATTTCCTGAAGCTTATGAGCCTGACCATATTTCAAAAAAAAGGGGAAAGAGAAAATGGCGATTTGTTTCACCCGTCTATTTTTTCGTTGCTTTAATTCCAATATTGCTTTTAGGAGGTTTGTACTATTTTTATAAATACAAGCTGGATATGATGCTTAATGAATATTTTAAATAAAGGGTAAAATAGTGAGAAAATTTTTTACAATTCTTATTAAAATAATAGGTCTATTAATTTTATTAATCGGTTCAGGAGTGATTTCTTATTTTGTTGCAAAGAAAATGCAATGGCCCATATGGTCTGCTGTAATTATATTTGCATCTATTTTTTCAGTTATTTTGTTTATTCTGTTTTTGAGAAAGTATCTTCTCAGGAAGAGGGAAAGAAGATTTATAGAAAGAATTATAGAGCGGGATAGAGCGGTTATAGAGTCTGCCCCAGAAATTAAACGTTTGAAACTGCTTGAATTGCAGGAGCATTGGAAAGAATCTGTAGAAAAGTTGCAGTCATCTCATTTGAGGAAGTATGGTAATCCTTTGTATGTGTTACCTTGGTTTATGGTTATGGGGGAATCCCAAAACGGTAAAACCTCTACAATAAAAAATGCTCACATAACATCAGCAATAACGGAAATTAGTAGGGCTTCTGGAATTTCTGGCACCAGAAATTGTGATTGGTGGTTTTGTGACGAAGCGATAATATTGGATACTGCTGGCCGATATTCTATCCCTGTTGATGAAGGGCCAGATTTAGAAGAATGGAAAGAATTTTTACATTTACTTGCTAAATACAGAAAAAAAGAGCCTTTAAATGGAGTAATTGTTGTTGTATCGGCGGATAATTTACTTAATAGGGATGACAATACACTAAAAGAAATCGGACAAAGTATCAGGCTTAGAATAGATCAGCTGATGAAGACATTAGGTGCAAAATTTCCAGTCTATGTAATGGTTACCAAAATGGATTTGGTACATGGTTTTACTCACTTTGCAGAACTTTTGCCAGAAGAAACATTAAATCAAGCTATGGGGTATACAAATCAGAAGTTTAATATTTCTTATGACGAGATATTGAGAGAATGTCAAACGGTACTGCTTAACAGGTTAAACGAACTTAGATTTTTACTTGTGAATAAATACAAAGAGCTTCCTCCTGGTACAATAATGTTTCCTATCGAATTTGAGAAGCTATTCCCAAAATTGAAATCGTATTTAGAGGGGCTTTTTGAAGAGAATCAGTATCAGGAGACTCCTCTTTTTAGAGGAATATATTTCTCAAGTGCTCTTGTGAAAGGTTCTCCTGTTTCCGAGTTTTTAGAATTAACTAATATCAAAAATAGATACAAGCATGGTATTTCCAGCGAAGGGATATTTTTAAAAGATTTTTTTGCAAAAATATTACCTAAAGACAGAAATCTGTTTGCTCCTATTTTAGAGTTTTTGCGGTGGAAAAAGTTGGTAAACAACCTTGGATTATTGGTCTATCTTTTGGTAATGTCAGCTGTTATCGGTGCTTTAAGTTTATCATTTTATAAAAACTATGAAATTATAAATACATTTAAAAGTTCTATAAAAGAGTTACCAAAGCTTACGGGTAATAAAGTGGCAGATCTTATTCTATTAGATGAGTTAAGATTTGAAATTATGAATATAAGCGAGCAAAATAAGGATTGGTTTATTCCAAGATTTGGCTTTAATCAAAGTTATGAGTTAGAAGAAAAACTGAAAAAACACTTTTGTTCACTTTTTAAAAAAGGCTTTTTAGACCCTATAGATAAAAAATTAATGAACGTAGCACAACAGGTAAATAAAAACACTCCTGTAAAAGAATTTGTTGATTACATTGGATATGCTGTAGTCAGGGCTTCAATTTTGAGAAATGTGTTAGAAGGTAAAACTGAGAGTAATTTTTTAAAAAAAGATTTTCTGATTTTGACAAAAGCAGTTTTTGAAATTGAAGGGAAAAAGGGGCTTGAAGTAATACCTCAGAAATTTGCCACCGTTTACAACTCATACTTACAGTGGGATAGGCAAAGAATAGATTTTTATGAAAAGTTGCGTAATTATGAAAAGCTCATCTTAAATCTTTTACATCAAAAAGGGGAAAATCTATTTTGGTTAGTTGATGATACCATTGCAAATGCACCAAGAGTTCATCTTAATATGTTTTGGGAAAAAGAATTTATAGGGAAAGAAAGAAATATTATTTTTATACCTGGAGCTTATACTGCAGAAGGGAGAAATAATATCAAGCGCTTTCTTCTACTACTTGAGCATTCTTTGACGGATAAGGAGATGTTAGAACGTTTTAGAGAAAGTAAACAAAAATTTTGGAAATGGTATGTAATAGAGTTTTTTAACACATGGCATTCTTTTATAAAAGATTTTAATGAAGGTATGAATAGAATAGATAAGCTTTCAAAACGGCAAAAGTTAGTATTCAATATGGTTACTATGAATAATCCTTATTTATTATTTATAGAAAAGTTTAATAACGAATTGATAAGTTTAGAAAAAGATGTTGAAACTAAAGGGCTTACACCGCTATGGGTGGCAGAGTTTAAGCATTTATATAAAGTGATAAACCTTGCTAAAACTTTAAAAGAAAAACAAAAAGGTTCTATTGTTGGAACATTAAAAGCAAAAGAGGAAAAAATAATAGGGGATATAGATAAAAAAATCGATAAAAAAGCTGCAAAAGAAGAAGCAAGGCTTTTTATTCAGGCACATACATGGAATGAATATATAAATTCTTTGAAGAAAATAGAGTTGGGTGTTTTATCAATGGAGGATGCATATAAGCTTTTTGCAGCATGTTTTGAAGAACCATCTAATCAAACAAAACTTGGACTAATGAATGCTTATGAAAAATATTACAAATTTAGAACCATTATGAATGACAGATTTGAATTTGCAGATATCTATGACCTCGCTTTTGGTCCGTTAGGGTTTCTATTGGAATTTGCATCAAGAGGGACAAGATGTTATTTACAAAGGAAGTGGGAGGAAATGGTACTAAGTGTAATTGAGGATGTGGATCCTGATAGGTTGAATGATGTATTATTTGATAAGGATATGGGGGTTGTGTGGAAATATGTAAATGGTGTTGCAAAACCTTTTATAGGGAAAAACAGCGGTGGATACTTTGCGCGTAAGGCTTTTGTAAAACAGAGTGTTCCATTTGAAAAAAGTTTTTTGAATTTGCTTAACAAAGGAGCTATTGTAAGCGCAAACAAAAAATCTAAATATTATTTGACTATCAAAACAGTTCCTGTCACGGTAAATGATGATGCGAAAATAGAGCCTTTTTACAGCTCTTTGACTGTGAACTGTGCCAACAAGGTATATGTATTGGATAATTACAACTTTTTGAATAAAATAAGCTTAGAATGGTCTCCAAAAACTTGTGGTAACACTGTGTTGACGATAAAATTTCCGGATGTGGTTCTTAGAAAAAAGTATACTGGAAAACTTGCTTTTTCAAGATTCTTAAATGATTTTAAAGCCGGCAGTAAAACTTTTTTTCCTGAAGATTTTTCGAAAAATAAGGAATATTTAAAACGGATTAACGTATCGTGGATAAAAGTGTCTTTTAATTTTGAAGGGGATTTTTTAGATATTGTTAATTTGATTACAAAAATACCGAAAAATATCCCCAAAAAAATTGTAGAATGTCCGTGGAATTAGTTTAGAGGTGTTTATGGAGCTATTAGAAATAGGTAAGACTCCAATATCTGAAGATAATCCGGCTGGAGAAGATTATAGGTTTGAGCCTGAATATGAAGCTATTCAATCTGAAATTGATAAACTGTCTTCGCCTACGGCTAATAGTACCACAGATTGGGGAAAAGTTAAAAAACTCAGTGAGGAATTTTTAAGTACAAAATCGAAAGATTTGTTGATTGCTGCTTATCTGTCAGTGGCTCTGCTGTATACTGACAAAACTGATGGTATTTATCCGGGAGCTGTGATTATAAACGATATGTTGCACAATTTTTGGGATACAATGTATCCTCCGAAAAAGAGGAAAAAAGGGAGAATAAATGCTATTTTATGGTGGAAGGAGCGGTTAGAAAATCTTCTACCAAGTTTTGAGCCTGTTACGTGTAAAAAGGAAGAACGTGAAAATATCATTAATCAATTCAGAGAGATAGATGAGTTTTTAGGCGAAAACCTTGAAGAAATTCCGCCTCTGCGTTCTTTAATAGATGCTGTTTCATCCCTTTTTATGGAAGCTGAAGAATCACCACCCGAACAACCTACCGAAGAAACGGAGCAGCCTACTTCTGGGATTCAATCAGAACAGATGAGTTCATCTGAGACTTCTTCTCAACCTTCAGAAACACCTTCTGCCTCGCAATATGTTTCTTCATCATCGTTTGAGGTAGAAATTGACACTGATGATCCCATTAAAGTACTTGAAAAAGGATTGGAGGTTGTTAGTCAGGCTACCACACTGATGGCGAAAAATAATCCTTTTGATCCAGAAATTTTTAGATTAAACAGGATATGTTCGTGGTTAACTGTGGACACTCTTCCTCTTGCTGAAAATGGAAAAACTATGTTACCTCCTCCAGATGAAGCAATAGTTTCTGCACTTAAGAGATTGTATGAATCACAAAATTGGAATGGGTTAATTGAAGCAGCTGAATCTTATATTCCACAATTTTTGTTTTGGTTGGATTTAAGTAGGTATAGTTTTGAGGCGCTTAGCAATTTGAATCAGGTTAGAGCTTCCGAAGCTGTTGCAAGAGAAACTATATGGTACATAGAAAAGTTGCCTGGGATAGAAAAGCTTTCTTTTTCTGATGGGACACCTTTTGCAGATGAGTTTACTTTAGAATGGTTAAGGGAAATTAAGAAGAAAGGGAGTCAGGATGAATCTTCCACAACAGGAGCTACAGATGATAAAACAGCCCAAAAAATTAGTGAAGTTATGAAAGGGATTCAAGAAAAGGTGAAAAACAAACAACTAACAGGAGCTCTTTTAGATTTTAAAAAATGCATAGAAGAAGCAGCATGCGAATACGAAAGATTTTTGTGGTATATCGAAATCTGCAATTTTCTGTTGAAAATCAAGAAAACAGATTTGCTTATGCCTTATGTTCAAAAACTGTTAAAAGTCATTGAAGAATATAAATTAGAAGAATGGTCACCGGATATATGTGTAAAGGCTCTTGAGGTTGCTCTTAAAGCTGTCAGAAGCATGGGAAGGGATGAATATAAAGAAATGGAGGAGAGAATTTTGTATAAACTCTCTTTTTTAAATCCAGCAGTAGCAATTGAGTTTGTTTAATAACAAACGAAAAAATATAAGGAGGACATTATGGCAAAAGAAGGCTCAGTTGCACCAAAAGAAAGGGTAAATATAGTTTATAAACCAGCAACAGGTGATGCGCAGGAAGAGGTTGAACTTCCTCTTAAAGTATTAGTAATGAGTGATTTTACTGGAAGACCCGATGATACTCCGGTAGAAGATAGGGAAACTATAAATATCAACAAGGATAATTTTGATGATGTGTTAAAAGAGATGGACGTAAAAGTTGATATGGTAGTAAAGAATAAGTTAAGTGATGACCCAGAAGCAGAAATGACGATTAGTTTGGATTTTAAAACCATGAAAGACTTTGAACCGGATGCTATAGTGGGAAAGATACCAGAATTGAAAAAATTGAAAGAGATAAGAGACGCCCTTAAAGCGGTGAAAGGGCCTCTTGGCAATATTCCGGAATTTAGAAAGAGAATAACCGAATTAATAGAGGACAAAGATAAAAGGGAAAAGCTCTTCAAAGAGCTTGGAATAGAAGAGTAAGGAGGAAAATATGGCAGAAGAAAAAAAGGAAGTTAATGAGCAGCAAGAGATAAAAGAAGAGGACTCTCTACTTGATGAAATTATAGAAGTTACAAAACTGAAGCCGGAAGATGAAGGGTATGAGGTAACGAAAAGGGGGATTCAGGCCTTTCTTGATGAGCTGTTGAAACCTGAGAGAAAGGTTGAAAAGATTACTGCCGGACTGGTTGATGAAATGATAGCAGAGATTGATAAAAGGATAAGTAAACAGATAGATGAGATATTGCATAATGAAAAGTTTCAACAGTTGGAATCGACATGGCGTTCATTGAAATTTTTGGTAGATAGAACTGATTTTAGAGAGAATCTAAAGATAGAAATTTTGAATGTATCTAAAGAGGACTTGTTAGAAGATTTTGAAGACTCTCCTGAAATAGTACAATCAGGATTGTATAAAATTGTTTATACGGCTGAATACGGTCAATTTGGCGGTCAACCATACGGTTTGTTAGTAGGGAATTATCAGTTTGGTCCAGGCACGAGAGATGTAAAGCTCCTTGAAAATATAGCAAGCGTTGCGACGATGGCTCATGCTCCATTTGTAGCCGGAGCTTCACCTGAATTCTTTGGTATCAAGAGCTTTGCAGAGCTTCCAAACTTGAAAGACCTTAGTGCTATATTTGAAATGCCTCAATATGCTAAATGGAACTCTTTTAGAGAATCAGAAGATGCAAGAAATGTTGGCCTTGTGCTTCCACGCTTCTTGCTTCGTACACCGTATGACCCTGAAGATAATCCAACAAAGACTTTTAATTATATGGAGGATGTATCAGAAGGTGATTCAGCTTTCCTTTGGGGTAACAGTGCATTTGCTTTTGCTTCGAGAGTAACTGACAGTTTTGCTAAGTATAGATGGTGTGCTAACATTATTGGTCCACAAGGTGGTGGAGCTGTAGAAGATCTCCCTGTTTATAAATATGAAGCTATGGGAGAGTTGCAAACGAAAATACCTGTAGAAGTTCTTATCTCGGAAAGGAGAGAATTTGAGCTTGCAGAGTTGGGATTTATTGCGCTGACTATGAGAAAGGGAAGCGATAATGCAGCATTTTTCTCAGCTAACTCTGTACAAAAACCTAAAAAGTTTTCTAACACTCCAGAAGGGAAGCAAGCTGAGCTTAATTATAAATTGGGAGCACAGCTGCCTTATAACTTTGTAATAAGCAGGCTTGCTCATTATCTAAAAGTTATACAAAGGGAGAATATAGGTTCATGGAAAAATAGAGGTGAGTTGGAAACTGAGTTAAATAAGTGGATCAGTCAGTATGTTTCTGATCAGGAAAACCCATCTCCTGGTGTAAGAAGTAGAAAACCTCTTCGTAAGGCAAAAATAGAGGTTTTTGATGTTGAAGGCGAACCAGGATGGTATAGAGTTAAAATGCAGATACAACCCCATTTTAAATATATGGGAGCTTCTTTTAGCTTGTCTTTAGTTGGTAAATTAGATAAAGAATAAAAAAGCTTGGAGGAATAATTATGGCAATGACAAGTTATTTAACATTAGAAGGTAAAAATCAGGGCAAAATAGAAGGTGATTGCACTCAAAAGGGTAGAGAAAAAACAATTCTTGTATTTGCTGTTGAGCACAGCGTTGAAATTCCGAGAGACAATTTAACTGGACTGCCAACAGGACAGAGAGTGCATAAACCTTTTAAAATCGTTAAAAGAGTAGATCCTGCTACACCTCTTTTATATCAGGCTTGTACATCTGGAGAGCAAATGAAAACGTGGCAATTGGATTATTATCGTATTAATGAAAAAGGGCAAGAAGAGCTTTACTATCAGGTGACATTGGAAGATGCTATAATCGTTAACATTAGACATTACAAACCTGACACACTCAAAGATGATCAAAAGGCTTTGCCTGATATGGAAGAAGTATCTTTCAGTTATACTAAAATAACATGGTCTCATAAGACTGCTAATAAAGAATCTGAAGATGATTGGAGAGCTCCGAAAGAGGGGTAAGCGGTAAATAAATATGTACGAGATGAGATTGCTCGAGAGAATTAAAAATTTAGAAGAAAAAAATCTTCCCCAAACCAGCCCCAATAACGATATCTCTCGAGCAATCTCTTCAATAAGTTCTCATTTACAAAGGATGTTAAATGTCAGAAAGGGAAGTGTTATTATCGATAAAGAGTATGGAGTTCCTGATTTTACCAACTCCCCTTTTGATAGTTTAAGTGAAATGGGAAAAACTATGGCAGAGGAAATAAAGGAGTTTATCGAAAGATACGAGCCAAGACTTGGGAATGTGAAAGTTGTCTTTTTGGAAAGCGAGGAGAAAGAGTTGGTGCTCAAATTTAAAATAGAAGGAGAGCTCATTTTTAAAAATAAATTACCTGTTACATTCGAAACATGGATGGATCCTAATGGTAAAATAGTGGTATCCCGGTAATTAATATGTTAAAATATTATCAACAAGAATTAAGTAACTTAAGAGAATTTGCCAAAGAATTTTCCAAAAAACACCCTTCTGCAGCACCCCTTTTGAGTGCTGAAACTTCTGATCCTGATGTGGAAAGGTTGCTCGAAGGTGTTGCATTTTTAACTGCTCTTTTGAGAAAAAAAATAGATGATGATTTGCCAGAATTAATTCATAATTTAGCAGAAATTATTTTTCCTCACACGTTACGTCCAATACCATCAGCATCAATTGTAAGCTTTACTCCAAAAGTGGTTCTTCAAGAGAAATTGATAATAAAAAAAGATGTATTACTTGCTTCAAATCCTGTAGGTGAAACCACCTGTATGTTCAAGACCTGTTTCGATTTGGAAGTTCATCCTCTAAAAATTGAATCTGTAAAAACAGTAAAAGAGGTTGGTCAAAAGGTAAAAATAGTATTGAAATTAAACAGTAAGATTCCCCTATCTCAACTTGATATCGAAAAGTTGCAATTTTTTTTAGGAGGAAGTTTTGCTGTTTCATCAGAGCTTTTTATGCTCTTGGATACAAAACTTAGTAGAATTATTATAAAACCTACTCAGAATGGAGAAATGTGTGTTCTTGATAAAAGAGATTTATTACCTTCCGGTTTCTCCTTGGAAAACGCTCTTATCCCTTTTCCTGAACATGTATTTTCAGGCTTTAGAATGCTTGAAGAATACTTTATACTACCACATAAATTCCTTTTTTGGGAGATTAATGGCTGGAAAAAATGGAAAAATAGAGGGAATGGTACAAGTTTTGAGATAATATTTGAGTTTGAAAATATATCATCAACATTTCCAAAGGTTTCAGAAGAAAATTTTATACTTTATGCAACTCCTGTGATAAATATTTTCCCGATGGAAGCTGAACCTGTATCTTTTGACCATACTAAAGATAAGATTTTGATAAGGCCAGCAACAGAAGATTTAGAATACACACAGGTTTATGAAGTTACAGAGGTAACTGGTTATGTTGAGGGGAGTTTGGAAGAGATAAAATATGAACCGTTTAATGCATTTTCTGATATAAATGAACAGAAAGGAGTATATCACACCATTTACACAATTTCTCCTACTACGGGAAAGCCGAAAACGTACATCAGGATTTTGTATTCTGACGAGTCTAAACTATCTAAACAGACACTCACAGTAAAACTTTTGTGTACAAATGGTGAGGTTCCGGAAAAATTAAGATTAGGAGATATTTGTAAACCAACCATTTCGTGTCCAGAATTAGTTACCTTTCGTAACATAATACCTGTAACCTCACCAATAGAACCTTTATTACAAAAAAACAAATTGTGGGACTTTTTATCTCATCTTTCTTTGAATTTATCCTCTTTTGCTAATGTAGAAGGGGTTAAAAAACTTCTAACTTTTTATGCTTTTCCTGACAGCAAGGATAAAATTAAGGTATCTGCAAATTTGAAAAAAATAGAAGGGATTGAATCTATAGAAATAAAACCTGCTAACAGATTGGTTCATGGCTTTATGCTCATGGGCACGGAAATTGAACTTACTGTCAGGAAAGACAGTTTCGCATCATTTGGTGATTTATATCTTTTTGGAAGTGTATTAAGTGAATTTTTTAATCAGTATAGTCAATTGAATTCCTTTACTTCCTTAAAAATTAGAGATGTAATAACGGGAGATACCATTCGGTGGAAAGAGAAAATAGGGAAAAAATCGCTGATTTAGTAAATTACATTTTAGAAAATGCTACCAAATTTTCTTTTATTCAGGTTATTAGATTATTGAAAATAGTGGTGCGCGAGGGGCTTTTAGAAGAAGAAGTTAAAGAGTTAGAAAATAAAGTTAGAGTGCGTCCTAAATTATCTCTTGATTTTCCAGGCACTGACATTGCTGAAATAGAAAAAATAGATGATGAACATAGCAAATTTCTTATCACGGCAACTTTTTTGGGTATTTACGGTTCTTCATCACCATTGCCTGATTTTTACACCGAAGATCTTTTAGATGAGCAAAGAGAAGATAAATCTATAATGAGAGATTTCTTAGATATAATAAATGCTCCTTTGTATCCTATTCTTTTTCAGATATGGGCCAAGTATCAGATTCCATACAAAGTTGTTGAAGAGAAAGATGTTGAAACTATTCAAAGGCTGTTTGCTCTCATTGGGCTTAAAGATGAAAATGTTAGAGAAAATTTGAAACATGCTAATCTTCTTTTACGTTATACGTCACTTATAACGCAGTTTCCACGTTCGGCTGAATCTCTTAGATTAATCTTAAAAGATGCTCTTCAGCTTAAATCTGTGGATATTATTCAGTGTGTAGAGCAAACTCTTACGATAGATGAAGAACAGCGGTGTTATCTTGGAAAACTTAATAATAGATTAAGCGAAAATTGCGTTATTGGGATGAATATTAGAGATAAGATGGGAAAATTTCGTATAGTTATAGAAGTGGATGAAGAAGCAGAGCTCTTTTCCCTTTTTCCAGATGGAAATCGCTTTTTAAAAATGAAAGAGTTGATAAAGTTTTTTCTTACAACGCATTACCAATGGGATGTAAAACTTTTAGTGAATCCAAAAATGCTTCAAACAACACGTTTGGGTGAGACAAACTGGAACAGGTTGGGATGGAATACCTGGTTATTTTCCGAGAAATTACAAAGTAAGCAGTATGTTTTAATTTCTTGTTAAACTATATAATATTGGAGAGTATAGAATGGTTAATGTTGATCTCAAAGGTTTAATACTTCGCTTAAATGATTTTTGTACCAATATCTTGCAGGCATCTGCCGGTTACTGTATGAATAGAGGGCATTATGAGATTTGCATAGAACATTTTATTGCCAAAATTATTGAAGATTCTCAATCAGATTGGAGCTATATATTTCAATCTTTTGGTATAGACTCATCAAGGTTTAAGAAATTTTCAGAAGAAGTATTAGAAGGGTTTAAGACAGGTAATACCGGAAAACCTGTGTTTTCTCCTATGCTTATAGAGCTTTTTCAGGACTCGTGGCTTATATCGTCTATCGATTTAGGTGAAAAAAAGATACGATCAGGCGCAATAATGATTGCTTTGTTATCAAGACCAAACTTTTATCTTACTGGTAGGTATGGTGATATTTTAAAGAAGATAAACCGTGATACATTGTTAAATAATTTTTTAAAATTCACAAAAAGCTCTAAAGAGACTACCACCGTTTCTGATAGAGATGTCAGTGATAGTGTTTCAGACAAGGTTGCAAGTGGGGAATTTTTGAGTAGGTTTTGTATTAATTTTACCGAAAAAGCTAAAAGAGGTGAGATAGACCCCGTTTTTGGAAGAGATAAGGAGATAAGACAGATTATCGATATTCTTTCGCGAAGAAGGAAGAATAATCCGATATGCGTGGGTGAACCTGGTGTAGGAAAGACTGCAGTTGTAGAAGGGCTTGCACTTCGTATAGTTGAGGGGGATGTGCCCGATTTTCTAAAAGATGTTACGCTGTTAGGGCTTGATATAGGGTTGTTGGAAGCTGGTGCAAGTATGAAGGGTGAGTTTGAAAATAGATTAAAAGGGGTTATTGAAGAGGTAAAAACTTCTGAAAAGCCAATAATAATGTTTATTGACGAAGCCCATACATTGATTGGAGCTGGCGGAAATGTTGGCGGAAGCGATGCCGCTAATTTATTAAAACCTGCTCTTGCAAGAGGAGAATTGCGAACGATAGCAGCTACAACGTGGAGCGAATATAAGAAATATTTTGAAAAAGACCCTGCTCTTGCAAGAAGGTTTCAGTTAGTAAAATTAGATGAGCCAGATGTAGAAAACACCAAGTTAATTCTTAGAGGGCTTAAAGAGCATTATGAAAGATGGCATGGAGTTATTATAAGGGATGGTGCAATAAATACAGCTGCAGAGCTTTCAAATAAGTACATCACAGGTAGATTTTTGCCAGATAAGGCGATAGACCTGCTTGATACAAGTTGTGCGAGAGTAAAAATAAGTCAAACCGCAAAACCATCGGATTTGGAAGATACTGAGAGGAAAATACAGGCTCTTGAGAGAAAAAAAAGGGCTCTTGAAAGAGACAAAGAGTCCGGCAACAAAATAGATAAAGAGGAATACAGGCATATTATCAGTGAGATAAAAAAACTTAAGAAAGAGGAAACAAAGTTAAAAAATCATTGGGAAAAAGAAAAAAAGCTTGTTCAGACAGTATTGAGTTTAAGAAAGGAGCTTGATGAGCAAGATAAAGGAGAAAAAGGGAAAATTAAAACGAAGTTAAACAGAGCTCTAAAAGAACTTAACAAGATTCAAAACAGTAAGCCTATGATTCATATTGAAGTTACGCCAGAGGTAGTAGCGGAAGTGGTATCACATTGGACAGGAATTCCTCTTGGAAGAATGTTAAGGGATGAGGCTGAAACGATTATTAACCTTCAAGATAGATTGAAAGAGTACATAAAAGGTCAGGACCATGCACTTAATATTATTTCAGAAGTGATAAAGTCTGCAAAAGCTGGAATATCTTCCCCTGATAGCCCCATCGGAGTTTTTCTATTGGTAGGTCCAAGCGGAGTGGGGAAAACAGAAACAGGCCTTGCACTTGCTGAAATCCTTTTTGGAAGCAGACAGCAGGTAATTACAATCAATATGAGCGAATTTCAGGAAAGTCATACGGTAAGCAGATTAATAGGCTCTCCTCCAGGATATGTTGGATACGGGGAAGGTGGAATGTTGACAGAAGCTGTGAGACATAAGCCTTATTCGGTGGTTTTATTGGATGAAGTTGAAAAAGCTCATATAGATGTAATGAACCTTTTTTATCAGGTGTTTGATAAAGGTATATTGACAGATGGCGAGGGTAAAGAGATAAGTTTTAAAAATACGATATTATTACTGACGAGTAATCTTGCATCAGATATTATACAAAAAATTACTTTATCTGAAAATAATCCACCAGAACCTGATACTGTGATTAACCATATTAGGCCCATACTCTCAAAACATTTCAAACCTGCTTTACTTGCCCGTATGACAATTGTCCCTTATTACAGTTTGAAAAAGGATGCGTTAAAACGAATTGTTGAGCTCAAGTTAAATAAGTTAAAACAAACTTTAGAGGAAAACAATAAAATAAAACTAAAATTTGAAGAAGATGTCGTAGAACTAATAACCGAAAGATGTAAAGAGGTGGAAACAGGTGCAAGGAACATTGAATATATTTTAAATATTAATGTGTTACCGAAATTATCAAAAAGTATTTTAACCTATATGACTACAGCTGATATGCCGTCAGAGGTTCATTTAAAAGTGAATAAAGCAAAAGAGTTTTTTATAGAGTTTAAATAAAAGGCAGGTGATACTATGAAATGTTTGACAAAAGAGTTTCAAACTTCTTCCACATGGTTAGAGTATGGAAAAGTTGTTTTAAAAGGAGATAATAATCGCTTTCTCATAACGACATCTAACGGGGAATTTTTCGCCGAGAAAGCTGTCAGCTGTATTATTGAGCCGGAAATAGGTGACAATGTACTAATTTCCATTAATGATGATGGTAATACTTTTATTTTATCAATACTGCAGCGAGAAAGCGATAAAAAGAAGAATGATATAATTTTGTCCGGAGATATAAATATAATAAGCAAAGAAGGGAATGTGAATATAAAAGCTCAAACAGGTATCGAAATATCGACTTATGAAAATTTAACTTTCACAAGTAATAGTGTGGAGATGAATGCTCAAAGTAGTAAGATAATAGTTAATAGGCTTTCTTTTGTGGGAAAAATTTTTTACGGACAAATAAAGACAATAAAAATGGTATGTGCTTCAGCTGAGCAAATAATAGGTAGATTAACACAAAAGTTACAAAACTGCTTTAATTTCGTCAAAGAACATCATGAAATCCAAGCTGGCTCAAGCAGATACTTAGTAGAAGAAACATTGACAGTTCAGTCAAAGAATGCAGTACATCAAGCTGAAGAGGTTTTAACCATAAATGGAGAAGAAGTTCATTTGGGATAATCTTATATGAAAATTCTTAAAAAAAATGAACTTTCTCTGTTTATAAAACCCTTTGGTATAAAAGATAAGATATTTTTATCTTTAGGTGTTTTGGTATATTTTGATTTGCTATCACCTGAGAATTTACCGGGAGAGCAAAAACTATGGGGAGAAGTCCCTCCTCTTTTAGGAGATACTCCTATTCTTGATATGGGCTTTCCAAAGCCAAGAGGGGAGTTTTTAGTCGTTGGAAAGTGTTATTCTCCAACTAAGAAGCCGATACCTGTATCAGAAGTTATGGTTAAAGTTGGTAATATAGAGAAGAAATTGTATGTTTTTGGCAATAGATTTTGGGAAAAGAAACTTGGACGTACTACTATTTCAGAACCTTCATCTTTTGTAAAAATGGAAATTTCATGGAAAAACGCTTTTGGGGGACAAGGCTTTGAGAAAAATCCTGTTGGGAAAGGGATTATTCCTGTTGAGTTTGGAGATGGAATAAAGCTTATCCCTCTGCCAAATATAGAATATCCTGATCAGCTTATTGTTTCCCCATCTGATAGGCCAGAGCCAGCATGTTTTGGACCAGTTGATATGATGTGGCCACAGAGGGCAAAAAAGCGTGGCACATATGATGATAAATGGCTAAGGGAAAGATGGCCCTATTTCCCTGATGATATGGATTATGAATTTTTTAATATGGCTTCAGAGGATCAATTTTTGCCTGATTATTTCAAAGGTGACGAAGAAATCGAAATTCACAATATGCATCCAGAATATCCGATTATAAATTCCCGCTTGCCAAAAATAAGAGTAAGAGCTTTTGTTACTAAAAAGAAAGATATTAAAGGCTCAGAAGATGATGAAAATCTCATATTTGAAGAGGTTAATTTGAAAATAGATACACTATGGTTGTTTCCGGAAATTTTAAGAGGTGTTGTAATTTTTAGGGGGCTTTCTGAGATACAGGATGAAGAGCTTGATGATGTACACAGGATATTTCTTGCAATGGAAGACCCATCTAAAGAGTTAGAACCTATTGAAAAATATTTTGAAGAGCAAAAAAAGTTTTTTGACAGAGCAGTGCAGATAGATAAGGCTCCAATAGAAAATGCCCAGAAAAAAATAGCAAATTTGTTAAAACGAGTAAAAAACTTACCAAAAGAGATGGATGTGATAAGAAAAAAGGCTATGGGAAAAACGCCTGTAATGCCTCTTGGCTCTCCAAAGGAGATGGAGAAGAAATTTCACACTATGATTGATAATCAGTTAGCTACAATTGATACTATAGAAGCACAATGTATGGAAATGCATGCAAAATGGGGACACTTTGCCAAAATTCCAACAAAAGAATTTTTTGATAAAATCAGAACAAAATTAACATTTATAAAAGAACAGATTCCTAACACCATGCAAAAAGTACAAAATGCCCTTGATAAAAAAGAGATAACTAAAGAAGAAGTGATAAAACAGTTAAAAGAAAATTTACCAAAAGAACAGCTTGAACAGGCAGGAGTTAGTATAAATGGTTTGATATCTGATTTTGACCAGATATTACAGGAAGAATCTATTAATCCTTGGCATGATAAAGGCTTTTCGTTTGTTGTCCGTTGTAGAAAAAATTTAGAGAATCATCCTGAAATAATTAAAAAACTTGAAGAGATAGGTTTTACTAAATATACCATTTCCACACATTGGTTTGGATTTAACTTTGAAGAAGAAAAATACCCTTGTGAAGAATGGGGGATAGAAAAGGATGAAAATAAAGAGATAGTTCTTCCAAAGGGATTAGTTCTTCCAAGATTTAATGAGAAAATGCTTACAAGAATACTTATAAGAAAAGAAGACTTATTATCTGGTGAAGATATTTTGGTAGAGGGATCAGATAAAAAGCCTCTATTTATCCCTGCAGCAACTATTTTAGATATACCCGGTAATCAAAAAAAAGAGAGTGCCCCAGCAATAAGAGTTCATGATGAGTTTCAGGCAAGGTTTTTGGAGCAGGAGATTGGGGATTGTTGCTCCATTGTGGTAATAGAGAAACCTTCAGATGACTTGCCTGAAGAAGCAAAAGATGCTATCTCAAAAACAGATACTTTTTTAATCCTTTTAACAGAAAAGGAGGCTAATACTGAGATAAAAGAAACCTTTTTCTCCATATATCCTGATTGTAAAATACTTGTGATGGATAAAGGTTATAACCTGTTCGAGATGTATAAAAATGGAGTTAATATAAGAGCATGGATAATGGAAAATATGCTTGAAGATTTTGCAGAAGAAAATAAAGTAGATTTTGACTTTTTAAATATGAAAAATGGCTTTGTTTTTCCAAAAATGAACATTAAAGAAATGGTTCAAAAGACAGTATCAGAAATTAGAGCATCTTATAAATCTCATGTAGAATCGATGAAAAAAGAAATAATAAGCGAAATAGAAAAGAAAGTTAAAGACAGTATTGCCAATACAGACTTGCCTCCAGAAGATATTTTAAATGAAATAAACTTTAATGCAAAATTAACATCTTTACCAAATTCAGCATCTTTTGACAAGGATGCTGAAAGAATAATAAAAAGCTTAGAAAAAGTAGAACAGCAATTAAAAGATAAAGGAATATTAACCGAGGATATAAAAGCTACCTTAGATGAAGATAAATCCTCTTTGCTCAAATTAATTGAAGAAAGTAAAGCGAGAATTGAGAAAGGGATAAAACATCTTGAGCAAGCAAAAGAAAAAATAGAAAAAGTTAAGTCAGGTGATATTCCTGATGATATAAAGGCAGAATTTGAAAAAGCAGGAATAGATTCTAACAAAATTAAAAAACTAACAAGAGAAGAAGTGGTATATTTGTATGAAAAAAATAAATCTTTAGAAGGAAAAATATTATCAAATCTTGACCTTTCAGAGCTCGACTTGAGAGGGGTAAACTTAAAAGATACAGTCTGTATAAATACAAATTTTAAAGGGGCTATTTTAGATGGTGCAAGTTTGTCAAAAATAATTGCAAAAGGTGCTGATTTTTCAGGTGCTTCTATGAAAAGTATAACTGTCAATCAAGGTATTCTTTCTGAAGCTTCTATGAAAGGGGCAGATTTAGAAGGAGCTTTTTTAAAAATGTGTACTTTAGACAAAACAAATTTTGATTCAGCAAATATGAAAAACGCTAAAATAGAAATGTCAACATTGACAAAAAGTTTATTTAAAAAAGTTACCCTTGAGGAATCGTATATAAACATGTGCATTTTAAATGGAACAGAAATAGAAGATAGCACTTTTAAAAATGCAAAATTAGAAAAATGCATATTCCAAAAAAGTAATTTAAAGAATGTTGATTTTTCATCATCTTATATAAAAAGTACTTTATTTTTTGAAACAAAAGGGGGAAATATTAGCTTTAAAAATTCAACTATAGATAACGGAAGAATGGGTAAAAATAGCTGTTTTAAAAATGCTGATTTTAGGGATACAAATATATTCCAGGCCTGTTTTAGAGAGTCAGACCTGTCAAACTCTGATTTTACAGGGAGCAAAATAGAAAACTCGATATTTGAAAAATGCAACTTAAACAAAGCGATTTTTTTTCTTGTCCCGTTAAAACAGTGTCGTTTATTAAAATGCAATCTTGAAGAAGCAAATATGAGGGGTGTAAACCTTTTTTTAGGTTCACTTAAAAAATCAAGGTTAATAAAAACGGACCTTAGAGATTCAAATTTATACTCTTTGAACTTTTATAAAACTGTTTTTGGAAAAACTAAAATTAAAGGTGCGAACTTGAAAAAAACTTTTCTTGAAAAAAGAGAAGAGTTTTTATCATCAGAAGAGATAGATTAGTTATAAGTAGTTAAAAATATAAGAGGTAATGCAATGTTAAGCAAAGAGGACAAATTTCTTTTTATATCTTATGGAGTTGATAGAGACATATTTACAGTGGTTTCTTTTCAAGGTGAAGAAGGATTATCCAAACTATATAAATTTGAAATTACTCTTGTATCGGAAGATGGGTATATTCATCCTGGGGATATTGTAAAAAATAGAGCTAAATTTGTAATTAAAAGAAAAGATGGGAAAGATGCCGTATTTAATGGTATTGTTTCATCTTTTGAGCAACTTCATCATGTTGACCAATATACCTTCTATAAGGCCACTCTTGTCCCAAAATTATGGTATCTTACACTTACCTATCATAATCAGGTATTTTTAGATAAAAATGTAAAAGAGATTGTGGAAACTGTATTAAAAGATAGTGGTCTAACTTCCAATGATTATGAATTTAAAATCAAACAGACTTACCCAAAGAATGAGTATGTATGTCAGTTTAATGAAACTCATTACAATTTTATGAGCAGGTGGCTTGAGAGAGAAGGTTTGTATTATTATTTTGATCAGACTGGAGATGCTGAAAAGATAATTATTACTGACACAAAAATATCCCATCTTCCTCATCCTCTCGGGGATACATTTTATTATTCCCCTCCATCGGGACTTGATTATGAAAAAAGAGATGAAATTATCCAGAGTTTTGTTTGTAAATACAACAATGTTCCAAAAAGGGTGTTTTTGAAAGATTACAATTATAAAAAACCGAGTCTTGAGATAAGCGGAAGCGCTATTGTGGATAAAGATGGTATAGGCGATGTGTATTTGTATGGAGAACATTTTGAAACTCCAGAAGAAGGTAATAGATTAGCAAAAATAAGGGCTGAGCAAATTTTATGCACAAAAGAAGAATACATAGCAGATAGCACCATCCCCTATGTTCAGCCAGGGTATACCTTTAAGTTAGAAAATCATTACAGGGATGATATTAATAAAAATTACCTTATAGTTGAAGTTCAGCATGAAGGAACACAAGGGGGTTATTTATTAAGTGGAATATCAAAAAATCTATCAGAAAGAGAAAAAAAGGTTTTTTACCAAAATAGTTTTAAAGCAATACCATCTAATATCCAGTTTAAACCTGAAAAAAAGACTCAAAAACCTCTTATTGCAGGGACATTACACGCAAAAATAGATGCAGAGGGCTCTGGTAAATATGCGGAGTTGGATGAGCATGGAAGATATAAAGTCAAATTACCTTTTGACATTTCAGGCAGAAAGAATGGCAAGGCATCGTCATGGATAAGGCTGGCCACCCCATATGCAGGCTCAGACCATGGAATGCACTTTCCCCTACACAAAGGTACAGAAGTCCTTCTTACTTTTATAAATGGAGATCCAGATAGACCTGTAATAGCCGCAGCTGTACCAAATCCAGAAGCTCCATCTCAAGTTGTAGATAGAAATCAAACAATGAATATTATAACCACATCAGGTGGGAATAAAATCCACATGCAGGATCAAGAAGGCAGACAAGGAATATTGCTTCATACTCCTACAAGTGATACTCGTTTCAGAATGGGAGCACCTTTAGAAAGTAATATTCATGGAGAAAATCAAGAATCTGAAGGAGAGGATGTCCATGGTGAAACTCATGAGGGAGGACATGAAAATCCTGTTGGTATAGAGTTGTTAACAAAAGGTTATTTTAAGGTAGAGTCAGGATTCTTTAATCAAACAACTCTTGGAGAGCATGGACTTTTTGTGTTAGGTTCGCATAATAAAGTAATTTTAGTAAATGCCAATGATGCTGTTTTAGCATTTAAAACGGAACTTAATTTAAAAGAAGGAAAACTGGAATTTTCTACTAATAAAAAAGATATAAGTATGCTAAAAACTAAAATAGCAAATTATTTACAAAAAATAACCCAAGAAAAAACTGAAATTAATGACCAAAATATAAATGTAAATAATCAAAATGTAGATGTTGCAGAAAATAATGTTAGAGCTCAAGGTGAGCAAGTTGAAGCTATAGGGGAGAGAACTGGCTCAATTGGGGCACAAACAGAGGTAAGAGGTTCACACGAAGAGGTAAATGCTGAAAGAGTAGAAACTACAGGAGAAAGTGTTAGAACTAATGCTCAATCAACTGATATCTCTGTAGAAAGGAATCAGGTGAATGCAAACAATAATGAGATCCATGAGAACCACAATATTCTTTCATCAAATTCAAATAAAGTTACTTCTTTGAAAAATAGTATTGCCAGTATTTTTAACTCTATAGGTGGTCTTTTTAATTTTATGTAAAACATAAATATGAGTTGAATATGACAAAAGAAGAAATATTAAAAGCAATAAAAAATAACAACACAATAGAAAATAAAGATTTATCAGAAATTGATTTATCTTATACAGATTTAGCTGGTGGTAGGTTTGAAAATGTTTCTTTTAAAAGAACAAATTTAAAAGGTGCCAATATTCAAAAAACAGGTTTTAAAAATTGTGATTTTAGTGGAGCATGTCTTGATGAGATAAAGCTTGAAAAGATTATATGGGATAGCGTTATTCTTAGAGGAGCAAGTTTAAGAGGAATTAGATTTCACATGTGTATGCTAAACGGGATAGATTTTTTTGAGGCTGACTTTAGAAACTCTTCAATTACCTGGTCAATGCTTCAAAATGCCAACCTTGAAAGGGTATCTTTTGAAAATACTATTTTTGAAAAGGTTGTTATGGGAGGAGCAAACTTAAAAGATGCTAATTTCACCAATACAAAACTTACAAAAGTTACCTTTAATGGAGCTGATCTAACAGGGGTTAACTTTAAATCAGCACATTTTTTTAAAATTCTGTTTATGGAATGTAATTTAGAGGGCCAGGATTTTAGTAGAATAAAATTTTCTCAGGTTAATGCAAGTAAGTCAAACTTAAAAGGCGCTAATTTTACAGGTTCGGATATATCGTTTTCTAATTTTTATAAAGCCGATCTGACTGGAGCTGTTCTTCAAGATGTGAGAGGGGATAGCGTCATGTTTAAAGAAGCTGTTTTAGTGGACGCCAATTTTAGAGGTGGAATTTTTACTAAATCATACTTTGGAGAAACAACATTACTTGGCGCAGATTTTTCTTATGCAAATCTTGATCATTGTTTTTTCATAAAAGCTGTATGTAGGGGAGTTTTTTTTAAGAATACAAATTGCCAATATGCTGACTTTTCTTATGCTGATCTTACAGTGGCAGATTTTTCAAATGCAAACCTTTTTATGGCGAGGATGCACAAAAGTATACAAGAGCACACTATATGGGATGGAGCAAATAAACTTTTACTCAGAGGTGAGGATAAAGAGCTTGCAGAGGCTGAAGATTGGCAGCCAGATATACATTAAAGGAGGCTTTTTATGTTTATGTTAACAATGGGAGCAGGAGTTAATTTAGGTTTTCCCGATGTGTGTTTGACTCCAGTAGTTGGAGTGCCTGTACCTATCCCTTATCCTGATATAAATGTGAGTGCAACGACTGCTCCTGCAGTTTACAATATCTTAGTTGACTGTATGCCTGCTATAAATCAGTTATCTATGGGACTTGTGAGTGTTGGTGATGATGCAGGATTGGAACTTGGAGTTGTTTCACACATGATAAGTGGACAGACTCTTTATGAGGTAGGGTGTTTTACCATAATGGTTGGAGGTGCACCTGCTCAAAGACTCACAAGTGTGACTGCTCAGAATGCTATGGGGATGCTTCCAAATTCGCCGGGGATGTGCATTGCTCCAAGTCAAGTAACAGTATTAAGCCTCGGCTGACAATTACAATATTTTATTTTCAATTATTATGAATAAGTTATATGAACATTGTCAAGATATGAAATTACTGGAGTCAACCCATTTTTTTGTTGCTTGTCTAATTTATTATTGTTAAAGTCAAGTAAAAATCTCCACCTTATGGCCCATAAAATCCCCCAGTTATTCTTTAGTATTTTTCATAGATTGTAAGCTTTTGATTCTGTAGCTTTCACAATTGGTTCTGAAAATATGAGCATGATGTAGAGCATAGTGCAATTAATTTTGTGTAAGATTTTTGTCCTCCTGTAATCTACCATATTTTTCAACTCTTTTATTTTTCAACACAGCTAGAAAATAGTTCCAATGTTTCATTTTACGGGTTCTATAACTATCATTCATTTCCAATATTACTAAAAATACTATCTTTTCTAACGCTTTTTTATCATTAAATACTTCAATTACCTTAGATCGCCTTTTAACCTCTTTATGAAACCTCTCCGTTGTGTATAAAATCTTTTAGTAAATTTACTTGTATGGATTGAAAACAATTTTGATTATAATTTCTACTAAAATAATTGTATCACTAAGAGTATCACCGGAAAATTAGAGCATCATGTAACTTATTGATAATAAATACAAACGCCCCCGAGAGGACTCGAACCTCTGACACCAGGATTAGGAATCCTGTGC
The DNA here is from genome assembly GCF_049472655.1 of Deferribacter abyssi. NCBI lineage: Bacteria > Pseudomonadati > Deferribacterota > Deferribacteres > Deferribacterales > Deferribacteraceae > Deferribacter > Deferribacter abyssi. The sequence goes on along the minus strand of NZ_JAQNCS010000011.1, from coordinate 46,252 downwards.
TCTATCCTCCTGAGCTACGGGGGCTTGATATAACTTGATTTGTTTAATCCTTTTATATTTTTTTGTCAAGAAATTTGAAAATTGTTATATGATTTTTGGTAAAGTTTGATATAATTTTAAATATGAAAGTACTATTAATTGAAGATGATAGGATCTTGGGAGAATCATTGAAGGAATATTTAGAGCAAAATAGTTTTGATGTTGACTGGCTGATAGATGATAGAAAATTTGAGTACTATTTTAATTTAAAAGAATATGATGTGATTTTGCTTGACTTGATGCTTAAATTTAAAAAAGGAGAAGATATTCTTAAAAGTATTAAAAATAAAAAAGATGTACCTGTTATTGTAACTACAGCAAAATACCTGTTAAAAGATAAGGAAAGGTGTTTTATGCTTGGAGCTGACGATTATGTTGTAAAACCTTTTGAACCGAAGGAGTTGGTTTTGAGAATAAAAAGTGTTGTTAGAAGGTACAGTAAAGTAGATAAAAGAGTTGTGATTGATGATGTAATAATTGATTTTGATAGGCACAAATTGATGAAAGGGAAAGAAAATTATACTCTAACTAAAAGAGAAATGGATTTGCTTTTTATACTTTGTAAAAATAGAGGTAATGTTGTTAGTAATGAATGTATATTGAGTTATGTTTGGGGTGATAGTGTCGTTGGGAGTGATTCTGTAAGAACATATATTAAGAGGTTACGAAAACTTATTGGTGAAGAAAAGATTGAGACCATCAAAGGGGTAGGATATCTGCTTAAATGAAGTCTTACGAATTAAAAATTCTTATTTTTCTATTGATTTCCCTTATTATATCCTTTTCAATTATTAATTATGTTGTGATTACTTATGTAAAAGAACAAAATTTACTTTTTTTGAATGAAAAAATTGATTTAATGTTGATTACCAAGAAAAGAGCGAACAGTGAGATTTTAATTTTAGATACAAATAAAAAATTAAAAGACTTTGAATTTTATACAGAGTTTGATGGGAAGTATGTGTATGTAAAAAAGGATTATTTGAAGGCAAAAACGATAAAGCTTTCTTATTATCTTTTTTTGTGGGAAGCAGTAATACTGATATTCATTAGTATGTTTTATTATCTTATTGTATATAGATTTTTTAGAATTAGAAGAGGAATTAGTAAAACTTTTGAAATTATTTTGCTTGTTTTAAATCATAAGTTGAGAAATTTTATAGCAAGTGCAAAACTAAATATTGAGCTCTTGAAGTATGATGATAAAAGAAATTTTGCTATGGATCGTTTATTAAGCATGATAAATCTCATTGAAAATGAAAACAAAGAGATTGTTGAAAGAGTAGAAAGTTTTAAAAAGTTATCGAAAATTTATATATCAAAAGTTGATTTGAAAGATTTGATTAAAAAAACTGTTATTCAGTATAATTGTTCTAAAATACAATTAATTCTAAAACTCAAATCAATAAAATTAAAAAGCTATAGAGATGATTTAAGATTTATTATTTATCTATTGATAGATAATATATATCAATATGCCAAAAGTTATGCTATAATAAAAACGGTAAAATATAAAAAATCAATTTTTGTTGTTTTTGAAAATGACATTGCCCAAGATAGGGAGAGTGGTTTTGGAACAGGGCTTGCCATAGTGGAGAAACTTTGTGAGGCAAATAAAATAAGGATAAAAAGAAAAATTTTAAAAGATAAATTTGTAGTAATCATAAAATTTTCACGATTTTTTCATATATGTTGACTATTTTCTGAATTAGAGAGGTGGGCCATGAAAAAAATGTTATTATCTATCATCTTACTTTTAACTTTAGCCGTGGAGATATCTTTTGCTGAGTCAGAATTAGGATTTTTGTTAACTGAAAGTATTAAGAGTTCTCTTAAAAATTCATTATCATATAAAGTTGTTGGAGTTACAAAAAGAAAAAAGATATTAAAAATTTCATTAAGTAATTATGATGTTATCACTATAAATGATAACGTTATTGTTTTGTCTAGAGATTATAATTTTTTATCAAAAGATATTTTAATGTCTACTGACACTTTAAAGTACTTAAAGACTAAAGATAAATTGATAATTCAAGTAATTGAGGTAAGAAAATGAAAAAGTTTATGTTATTTTTATTGCTGTTATTGTTTTTTGTTAAGATAGTATTTGCTACAACCCCTTACGATGCTATTCCACCTTTTATAGTTACAGGGATAAAACCAAATGTTTTATTATTACTTGATAATTCAGGAAGTATGAATGAATTTGCCTATAAGGAAAAATATGATTATAGATCGTACTCTAATAATTGCTCATTATCTGCATTAGTATATTATGGGTATGATAATAATAAAAATTACTATGGTTTATTTGATTCAACTAAATGGTATTCCTATGATAATAGTAAACAATATTTTTATTTAGATTCTAATGGTAAATGGTATGGTAATTTCTTAAATTGGCTTGTTACTAGAAGAACTGATGTCGTAAAAAAGATTCTTACTGGAGGTAAATATGTAATTGAAAATAATAACTACGTTCTTGTTGCAACATCTTTTGATAGAGATTACAGAAAAATTTTGGAAAATAATGTTTCTTTATTAACGCCACACAATTACACTGATGGAGCATATTTTTATTTTTATACTGACAATAAAGATTTTGTTTATTTTGATATTAGACCTGCAAAGTATAATAGTAATTGTTGGGTTGTTGATGACAACCCTGTATCATACAGGGTTGCAATCAAAGTAGATGTTGAACCACAAGGATTGATACATACTACTTCCGATAAGTTAAGATATGGTCTTATGTTTTTCAATAATGATAGTGGAGGTTATGTTAAAAATTATTTAGGAGATAATTATAATGATATAATTTCTGCAATTAATAATGTAGTGGGGACTACATGGACGCCACTAGCTGAGACGTTATTTGAGGCCTCAAGATATTTAAGAGCTATGAAAAGTGCATTTAATAGAGGGGTGGATTATGCTTTATATGATCCTATTGGATATAAATGTAGAAAGAATTTTATAATAATTTTAACAGATGGTGAATCGACAATGGATGAAGAGGTGCCAAATAGTGATAGTGATGGTTGGGATAAAGTTAGTTATAGGGAAAAAATTATAAACAACAATGATAATGTAATTAGTTCTATAAATCTTAATAATTCTGGAGGGACATGGGATCTGGTTCCTCTATCTTTTTGGATGCATACTAATGATTTGAGGAGTGATTTAGATGATAATCAGACTGTAACAATTTATACTGTATTTGCTTTTGATAATTCAGATAATGCAAGACAACTTTTAAAATTATCAGCAAAATATGGTGGTTTTTATGACTTAGATGGGAACAATATTCCAAATAGTGCAGATGAATATGATTTAAATGGTGATGGAAATCCCGATACTTATTTTGAAGCAAATGAAGGATATTCTTTGGAAAAACAACTAGGAGACATTTTTACTGATATTATTACCAAAGTTGCCTCAGGTACATCTGTAGCAGTGTTGACTGATAAAAGGAAAGAGGGTTCTCTTATTGCCCAGGCCGTATTTTATCCAAACTTTGATAATATACCATGGATAGGAAAACTTTTTGGCTATTGGTTTTTAAATTTCAAGAATAAAAATAATGAGTTAGTTCAAAATATTCGTGAAGATACGAATAATGACTATAAACTAAATATTTGTGGTTATGATTTAAACAATAATCCAACAGGTGGAGATTTAATCTTGAGTTTTAATATTGATAGTATTACTAATAAATTATCAATAATAAAGTCACCTAGTGATTGTTTAGGTAAAATTAATGATAATATATCATTACCCAATGGTGTAATAAGTCCTGTGGATCAACTTGAAGATATTTCTTATCTTTTTGAAGTTTCTGATGAGTTGTCGAATATTGCAAGTTCAGGAGTTTGTAATAATATAAAAAAAGATAGAGTTATTTATACTCAAGTTGATAATAAAAACTTAATTGAATTGAAAAATGTAAATAATAATTCTCTTTTTGGTAGTGATTTGGGTTGTCTTACTGATACAAACAAACTTATAGATTTTACCTATGGTTGTGAAGTAAACGGGTGTTTAAGTAGAAGAGCTAGTGATGGCAAACATTATATATTAGGTGATATAGTATATTCAACTCCTCAGATTTTAGATTATGATAATATTAGTATGGTTTTTGTGGCGGCAAATGATGGAATGTTGCATGCATTTAGATTAGGTAAAACATTGACTAGTAATGAAAATAATGTAGCAGTATTATTACAAAATGCAAAGGATGATGCAGGTAACGATTTAATAGGTTACGAAGAATGGGCATTTATTCCTCAAAATGCTTTACCATATCTAAGATATCGAGCACAGCCAGATTTAAAACATCTTTATATCAATGACTTAACACCATATATTGTGCAAATAGGAACTAAGAGAATGCTTATTGGTGGTATGAGGATGGGTGGTGCAAGTGATCTTACAGATAATGTAACGGGTGTAACACCGCCTTCAGATACTTCTCCTTTAGGAAAATCTGTTTATTATGCTTTAGATATTACAGATCCTTTAAAACCAAAATTCTTATGGGAATTTACTGATGATTATTTAGGTTTTACATATCCTGGTCCTGCATTAATTAGAACAAAAAATGGAAATTATGTGATGTTTATTTCTGGGATGAAGGATTATAATGGTGAGCATGGTTTTACAGGAGATAAAGCTAAAGTTTATATTTTAAAGCTTAATGATGATTTAACAATTGATAGTTTTAATTCTACAAGTTTTGCTGTTAGTGAATTTGATAGTAGTATGAAAAATAACGAAGTTTTTGGTAATAGATTATTTACTAATGGAGTGGATTTTGATGGAGATGGATATACAGATGCTGTGTTTTTTGCGTTTAATTACATTCAGGCTGGTGATTGGACTGCAAATCTGTATGTATTAAAGATAGATAACTTATTTCCATCCGTTAGTAGTTTTGATAGAGTGATGTCATCTTTACATGGTGCTGTGACTGCTAGTATAGTTTATATGCCATGTTTTAATATGGATTACATTTATTTTGGTACAGGAAAGTGGTTTTATAAGACAGATGATAATTTAGGAAGAAACAATAAACTCTATGGTATAAATATTAGTTGCCTTAGAACAGGTAATTGTAATTTCAGTAGTGCTGTAAATAATACAGATATTTGTAACGAACTTACAAATCAAACGCAAAAATCAACTGTTGTAGCATGGGAAGTTGGACTAAATACTGCTGAGGTTGATAATGGGACAGAATATGGTAAGGAAAGAGTAATAGCTGATACTGGAATTATGCCATGGGCTAACACTGTGTTATTTACATCTATGCAGCCAAGTCTTGATCCTTGTTCGTTTGGAGGTAGATCGAGAGGTTGGGGGCTGAATTGTGCTACAGGTAGAAGTATTTGGGATACATCTTGTTCAGGTTATGTGGTGGATAATACAACCGTTACTTGTGGATATTTACAATCTTCTACTGCTGCTATATATCAACTTTGTAAAGAAACTTTCTCTAATCAAGAAGGTGATAGAGCTGTTAGCAATGCTGCAGGTAATGGAAATAGTTTGGGAGGAGATAGTAGTGTTAATAATATAAATGCTGGACAAACTAGATGGTATTCTGGTATTACTCCTGAGACACCACCAATAATACCCAGTCCGTTTTCTGGATTGAAAGGAAAAATATTATTATGGATTGAAAAATAATGAATAAAAATGGCTTTACACTAATAGAGTTACTTATAACAATAACAATATTTTCTATATTACTATCGATAGCGATTCCAAACTATAATAAGTGGAAGTTGAAACATGATAGAGAAAAAGACCTTCGAAAACTATATTCAATAATACAACAATATCGAGCTAAGGCTTTTACTGAAAAAACAAGTTTTACATTGGTTTTTACAAACCAAAATCAATTAACTATAAAGGATGATAATGGTAATATTGTATCCACGTTTAATTTTAATACAAAATTTAATGCGGGAAACATCTATTTAGATGATAGAGGTACATTAACTAATACTTCTATCTTTTTATCAAATGATTATATTGATGATACACTTCAGTACAATTGCATAGTTATAAACACTATAAGAATAAAGTTGGGAAAAAAAAATGGTACAAAATGTGAAGCAAAATAATGGGTTTACACTTATTGAACTTTTGGTTAGCATCTTCATTTTTACAGTAGTATTACTTGGATTAGTAGCTTCTATGATAACAGTAAAAAAAATTAATTTGAGAAATAATGTTAGGAATATTGCAGTTGAGCAGACTAATAATGAAATAGAAAAGTTGCGTTCATATGGTTTTGCGCAAATAGATAATATAATAAGCAAGTGTGAAGGTATTGAGTGTTCACCGTTGAATGATAATTGTAGTATAAAAGTTCAGTATAGGAACTCGATGTTTTCATTAGGTAAATCATATGCTTTGAATAATGTTAGTTCATCTTTAAAGAAGATAAATATAACTACTTGTTGGAATCTTTTTGGTAGAAAATATACATATACTTCCGATACTTACATATCTAAGGATATGCAATGAATAAGAAAGGTTTAACTCTTATTGAGCTTTTAATAGTATTATTTCTGTTAGCAATAATATTATCAGCTGTCTATATTACATTCACAACTCTTTTGAGTGATTATAGGAGAGAAACTAGAAGTACCGAAGCTGAACTAGAAAAAGTGGTTGGGCTTGACATAATTAGATTAGATATCACTCACGGTGGGTACGGTATTTCCGATAATGAGACAGAAAAAGTGTTTGAATGTGTTAATGTTGGTTGCTCTGAATTTGTTATTAGATCGACATTTAATGTGACTAACATTGATACACAAAGTTGGATTTTTGTAAACACTGCTGATAATACAGTTGTGGGTCTTCCTAAATCATCTTTAAAATATGTTTATATCGATACAGACAAAAAATTGTTGAAAGATAAAGCTAGTTGGGCGAACAGGCCTACAGCAGGTAAATATATTGCATTCCCTTTACAAGATAATGCTACTGGATGTTCAGTTCAAACATGTACAAAAATTACTTATTCTTTATCTAATTTTAATTTACCTAATACTTGCAATCCAAATACATACAAGCTTTTAAGAGCTGTCAATAATAGTAATGGAGTTCCTATAATTGATTGCGTTGCGGATTTTACTGTTAGGTTTGACTATGATAACAATTCAGATGGTAAGATTAACTTAAATGAAGAATTGTTGAGATATAGTGATATCAGTGGTGATGATGCTGTTACTTTTCGAAAAAAACTCAAAAGAGTTAGAGTGTTTCTTCTTTTACAAGATGGAGGTTTTGATAGAAATTTTGATTTTCAAGGTCCTATTGTTAATGGTAAAATAGATGTTGATAACGATGGTAGCTGTGATAACAATGAAGTTTGTCTACAATTGCCAAATGACTATCAACATTATCGATGGAAAACAGTAGAGTATACCATAAAACCTATGGATTTATAACTATGAATAAAAAAATTGTTCAGTATATAAAAATGAAGAACAAAGGTATGGCTCTTGTAACAACTCTTATTTTATCTTTAGTGGCACTTGGTTTTGTAGCGGCTATATTATATATGATAAATTCTTCAACGAATATATCTGGAAGTCACAAAAGATACCAAAATACTCTTATGGCTGCAAGAAGTGCTGCTGAATATATTATGGATAAGATATTAATTGGTGATGAGAATATATTGTGTAATGGTAGTTTGTGTTCAGATAATACGACTTTTGATCTTAATAATTTGACAAACGATTATAATATAAACGTAAAAGTATTGGATAAATCAGAGGATAGTACTACCGGAGTTACTGTTTATTCTTTTCGTGTAACTACAACTAATAAAAACAATCCTAAGGAAAAAAGTGTTATTGAGTTTGTATTCAAGGTAGAATGATTGTTTAAATTTAGTAGGGGGAATTATGGATAAGATTTTAGTTACTGGGGGAGCGGGATATATTGGTTCTCATGTGGTAAAACAGTTGATTGAAGAAACGGATTACAGGGTACATATTATTGACAATTTATCTACTGGCTTTATTGAGACAATCAAGAGGTTAGAAGAGATTGCAGCAGAAAAAAATAAGCAGATTAAATTTACAAAGCTTGATCTCTCTCATTGGGATAAAGTTGATAATTTTATTAAAGAGAATAATTTTGATGTAGTAATACATTTTGCGGCAGCACTAATTGTGCCTGAATCAGTGGAAAATCCATTAAAGTATTATCTTAACAATACAGCAAATACTGCCTATCTTATAAAATGTTGTGTGAAAAACAATGTAAATAAATTTATATTCAGTTCCACTGCAGCAGTTTATGGTGAGCCAGATAAAAAATTTATACCAATAGATGAAAATTGTCCTACAAATCCTATTAATCCATATGGTATGAGCAAAAGAATGAGTGAAATAGTCTTAAAAGATGTAGCAAAAGCGAATTCTAATTTTAATTATGTTGTTTTGAGATATTTTAATGTGGCTGGTGCTGATCCATTGGGAAGAATTGGACAATCTACGAAAAATGCAACACATCTAATCAAAGTAGCCGCAGAAACTGCTTTGGGTAAAAGAAAAAAAATGTATATTTTTGGAGATGATTATGAAACAAAGGATGGAACTTGTATCAGAGACTATATACATGTAGATGATCTTGCAAAAGCACATCTTTTGGCATATGAATATTTAACAAGTGGTCACAGTAGTGATGTTTTTAACTGTGGATATGGTTATGGATTCACTGTTAAAGAGGTGATTGATACAATGAAGAAGGTGAGTGGCGTAGATTTTGATGTGGAAATTACAGGAAGAAGAGCAGGGGATCCAGCAGAACTCGTGGCCGATAATAAAAAAATAAAAAAAATGCTTAACTTTAAACCTAAATTTGATGACTTAGAATTTATATGTAAAACTGCTTTGGAGTGGGAAAAAAATTTGTTTAATTTTACTATATAAGAATTTTAATGTTGCATAATATTAGTAAGTCAAGAATTTTTTTTTTTGATGCTCACGTAAGGTAGCACTTCGAAGCAATTGTGAATTTTTTATACACATTATTCTATCTCAAAAGTGAAATTAGCTAAGTGGTAAATATATGTAGAAAGTGGTACCTTTATTGATTTCTGATTTCACAGCTATACAACCATTGTGATTTTTGATTATCCTATAGGTCATAGCAAGCCCTAGCCCGTTTCCTTTTTTCTTAGTCGTAAAAAAGGGGTCAAAGATTTTATTTATTATTTTTTCATCAATTCCTTGTCCTTCATCAATAATTGATATTTCAATATAGTTACCTTCTTCTAAAATACATTGATGTAAAATTTGTTTAGTTGTGAATGATAATTTTTTGACTCTGATATAAATGTTACCGTTATCATTCATGGATTCAACGGCATTTATTAAAAGATTACTTAAAGCTTGGGTTAATTGTACTTCATCAGCCATAATTTTAATATTATCATTTGGTAGTGAAAAATGAATTTTTACATGCTTACCCACTAAAATTAGCTTTGTTTTATCTTTTATAAAGCTAATTATATCTATTTCTTTTTTTTCTATTATTTCATTTTTTGAAATAGCAAGTAATTGTTTGTTAAGATCATTTATATTCTGACATATTTCTTCCATATTTTTAAAATAAGCTATTTTTTCTTTATTTAATTCTTTAGTTTTTAATATATATGTGTGCATTAATAATGCATTTATCATGTTGTTTAAATCATGAACTAATCCTGAAACCAACGTCGAAATCATTTCAAATTTTTCTTTTCTTATAATTTCAAATTCGTAATTTTTCAAAAGAGTAAAATCTTTCCCATAAAAAATAAGTGCATCAATTTTTCCAAAAATGTTTGTGACTGGAATTTTATAAAAACTAAAATATCTATTGTTACCCTTTTTGTCTTTAAGTTTTATCTCTTTAATTGTTATATTACCGTTAAAATTACTTTCTGACAAATCGAAAGATTCTTTAAAAGCTAATAAAGAAAAAATATTCAAATTCTGTTTGTCTAGTGGTAATTGAAAAAATTCATAAAAATATTTATTTGCAAGTAATAAATCACCTCGTTTATCTGTATAAAATATTAGATCAGTTACAGAGTTAATAATGTTTTGTAGTATTCTCTCTTTTGATTCAATCTCAAAATATAGTTTTTGTAATCCAGAATATCCTAAATAAATCAGTGCTATAATTAAAATCAAAGAGAAAATAGCATAATATGAATAAAGTTGATATATATTATTTAGAAAATGCTTATGGCTTATTGTACCTAGAACTTTAATTTTATCACTTTCTAGTTTAATGAATTCGTATGTTTTATTATTTATTTTTAATATATTGTTAGTAATAAGTTTTATTTTTGTTTCAGATGTTAAATTTAATAAACTATTATTATAGTATATAAGTAGTTCTGTTGTTGTGTCTGATGTAATTAATTGAGTTAATTTTAACTTCTTAATTATTATTAGTATGTTTTTAGGATTATTATTCAGAAAATGTTTGTTTATTACTGCTATGTAAAAGTTATTATTTGAACTAAATAAAAAATAATCTCGAATTTTATTTTTTATAGATTTTAGTATGTTGTTTTGTAAAATATAAGTAAAATCTTTGAGATTTCCCGAGTAGATAAAATTTTTACTTTGAGTTGAAATTGAGACAATTAAATCAAGTTTAAATAGATATTTTGTTTTAATTAATTCTTTTAAATTAAAGTCACTATTTCTATTATTACTAGAAAGCATTTTAGAAATAGAAAATAAAGTTTCCTTTTCTTTTTCAATTAGTGAAAATATATTTTGTATTTTTAGTCGTATTTCTTCTTTTTCTTTTGTTTTAAAACTATTTAATTCATTGTTTATCAAAGAAATAAAACCTATTGTAAACATGGAATAAATAACTATATATAGAAAGTAGTAAATTTTTACATCTTTGATTTTTGTGAGAAGCTTGATATAATAATAAGTAAATATCAAAATAAGTATTAGTTGTGGAATTAGAAGATATAATGATTGATTAATATTAAACAAAGCATCTAACAATACATATAACGGTATCAGTAAAACAAACTTGAACTTTCTTTTTAGTGCATTATTTCTTGGTAAGAAAATTTGTAAAATTACAAAAGTGATAAGAGAAAAGGTTATATACACTCTTGACTTAAAATATAAAAATAATAGGACAAAAACTAGCATGAAAAGATATAGGTAACATAATTCTTCATTTACACTATTTTTTTGGTAAAAAAACAATGTTACAGAAAGTATAATTATTGATAAAATAATTATAACATTATAATATTTAAAAATTGGTAATATGAAAAATGCAAATTTATATAGTGATAGACCTATACATACAAGTAGAAAATAATATCGATTTACAGTTTTATCAAATATTAAAATATCATATCTTGTAAAAAAAAGTTGTATAAAACCTAAAAATAAGAGTAAGCTGATATTAATTAGTAATAAAATATGATAAATTGTATTAGTGACAACAATTGAATTGGTAAGCATTAATAAAATTTATCCACAATATTTATTAGTTCGCTATTAATATTTACGTTTAGTTGTTTCATTCTTTTTTTATTTATTACAATTTCATAATCATAAGATTCCTCAATTTTTATTTCTTTAATATTTTTGCCGTTTAATATTTTGATGACTTTTTCTCCAGCTTTTTGCCCCATTTTATAAAAATCAACTGTAATTCCTCCAAAAAATCCTGCTTTTGTAAACTCTTTATTTACTCCAATATCAATTAAATTAATTTGATTGGTTAAAATTGGTATTAATCTGTTTATGCTTAGAATCTCATTTTTAACTGGATCTGTAATGGACATTGTTAGAGGTATATAAGCATCAAATTGTTTGTTATTTATTTTGTTAATAGCATTTTTTAGGTCTAAAGTTGTTCTTATTGGTATAAATACAGTATGATTAATAAACTCAGAGTTTGCAAGCTCTTCTTGCACCTGCTTTCCTAAAATATTTCCAATAAAATCTGTGGAATATAAAACTGCAACTTTAGGTATTCTGTTGTATATTAAATATAAGAATTCAAATTGGTTTTTCATAAAAAGACTTTCATGGACACCAGTTATATTCTTAGTGGGAAGATATGTTGTAGGATCAAAAAATTTCAATTCATCATTGTACTCTTTCAAACTTTTGTTGATTCCTGAAAATACCAATCTAATTTTATTATTAGATAAAAGCATTTTTGCAAAAAAATCAAAAGCTATATCGTCTATTGTAATAATGAGATCAGGGTGATCCTTTTTTATTTGTTGTTTAATTTGTGTAGCTAATTTTTTTACTTTATCTATTTCCTTGTTTTTGGAGTCTAGATAAAATGATTTGATTTTGTATTTTTCTAGTATTCCTGAAAACTCAAGTCTATTTATTATACCATCATATTGAGGTTTACCACATAAGTCATTCTTATTATAGCTAGAGATTATAAAAATATGGTTTTGAGCTAAAACACAATGGAAAAGTGGTGAAAATAGAATTATTAAAAACATTAAAAGGTTGTATTTATGATTCATAAAAATATTAATAAACATTAAAAGGTTCTTTATCAAGCAAATTTTATTTTTAGTGTTGTATCATTATGAGTTTAAGGGTTAAATATAATTTGACTTTTTTGAACAAATAGATTAAAAATAATCCCTGTTATGAAATTTTTAATGGGAAATGAATTAATAGCAATAGGTGCTTATCACTCAGGGGTTGTTTCAGCTTATGCATATCCAGGCACACCATCTAGTGAAATTTTAGAAGCCTATTCTCATTATGCAAATGGATGCTATGCTCAGTGGTCAATCAATGAAAAGATAGCCCTTGAACTAGCGGCTGCTGAAGCTATTTCTGGAAAATTTGTTATGTGTAGTATGAAGCAGGTTGGATTAAATGTAGCTGCTGATCCTCTTTTTTCTGTAGCTTACACGGGTGTTAAAGGTGCATTAATAATAGTGTCTGCTGATGATCCAGGTCCTTACAGTTCTCAAACTGAGCAAGATAGCAGAATGTATGCATTTTCTGCTAAAATACCCGTTTTAGACCCAATAAACCCATTTGATGCATACGAACTAACAAAAAAAGGGGTGGAGTTGTCTCACAAATTTGAAATTCCTGTAATGATTAGGCCTGTGATGAGGGTATGTCATTCAAGGCAGTCGTTCGATATTTTGATTGAGAAAAAAGAATATAATTATGGTAATTTTAAAAAAGATGTTTCAAGATGGGCTGCAACTCCTAAATATCGTAAATTGTTACATGAAAGACTTAATGAAAAACTAGATAAAATATCAACATCTTATTATTGTGATTATAAAATTGATAGGAAAAATAAGTTTGCTATCGTCGGCTCAGGCTACTCTTTTGCAATTGTAAAGGATATTGTAAAAGAGAAGCAATTGGATATTGATTTATACAAATTTGATATGCCATTTCCTTTACCTGTAGCTCTTCTTGATGAAATAATAAATACTTATGATAAGATACTTGTTGTAGAAGAAACTCAACCATTAATAGAGATTCAGTTTGCCAGAAAAGACAAGATCTTTGGAAGGTTAAACGGTTTTATAACAAGAATGGGGGAACTTACCTATGATTATTTAACTGAAAAGATTTTTAACTTTATCAATAAAGAGCTTAAATTAAGTAAAAAACAAAACTTTAAAACTAGTGGTATTAAACCAAGATTGTGTTCTGGTTGTGGTCACAGGCCTGCTTTTTATGCAATTAAAAAAGTTACTAAGGATAAAGGTATATTTCCAGGAGATATAGGTTGTTATACCCTCGGGGTTAATCTTGGTGCTGTTGATACATGTATTTGCATGGGAGCATCTGTTACTTTTGCGGAAGGGCTATCTAGAAGTAATCCTGAAAAAATAGTTATTTCTACGATTGGAGATTCTACATTTTTTCATACAGGAATACCTGCTTTGATAAATGCTGTTATAAATGAGGCAAAGTTTGTATTATGTATTTTAGATAATGAAACTACCGCTATGACAGGTTTTCAACCAGTTCCCCATGAATCTGGAAAAGTTAAGATAGAAAAGATTGTAGAAGGGATTGGAATTGATTTTTGTAAAGTTGTGGATCCTTATCAACTTGAAGAAGGAGTTAAAGTTTTGGAAGAAGCTGTAGGTTTTGTTGAAAATAATAAAAAACCTGCAGTTGTAATTTACAGGCATCCTTGTGTGACAAAGATAAAATACCGAGAAAACGCCGATGTAATAATTACTGATGATTGTAAAAATTGTCGGATTTGTTATGAGAAGTTTGAATGTCCAGCAATATTCGAAAATAAATTAAAAAATAAAGCAGAAATTGATAGGCTAATTTGCGTTAATTGTGGTGTATGTATATCAGTTTGTCCGTTTAATGCAATTGTTAGAAACAGATAGTTTAGAAGGTATTAAATTTGTGTTTTAGTGAGGAGTAATAATTGAAGGGTATTATTTGTGGTAAAGGTGGACAAGGAGTTATTACATTAAATAGACAGATAGGATCCGTTTTATCAAATTTTGGAGTAAAAATTATTTCAGCTGAAACTCACGGTATGGCAATGCGTGGTGGCAGTGTGAGTACCTTTCTAAAAGTAGGGGATTATTACTCTGCAAGCTTTGGAAGTGGAGAAGCCGACTTTATTATATCAACTGATAAAAATGAGTTTTTGCTGAATGATCATTTTTTAATACCAGATGGAGTGGCAATTATTAATTCTATTGAAAATTTAGAGAATAAAAATTCAAATATTATTATTGTTGATGCTACCAATCTTTCATTAAAACTTTTTGATAATCCAAAATATACAAACTGGTTTTTATTTTTTATTTTTTTTAAAGCTTTTCGAGAGATATTTGATTTTGATGAAATTATAGAAATAGTTTTAAACTATAAAATGCTTACTAAAGATATTTTAGATAAAATTTTAGGAGAGATATAATTATGCTTAGTGATAGACAACTTGAATTGTTGAATAAAACTTTATACCACATTAAAAAAAACAACTCTTATTATTATGAGCGTCTTCATTTTAATGGAGAAATTAAATGTTATGATGATATGAGAAAACTTCCTTTTTTAACAAAAGATGATTTGCGTCAGGGGTACCCTTTTGGTTTTGCTTGTGCTGATAAAAAAGATTTTATGCGTATGCATATGAGTAGTGGAACAACTGGTACACCAATAATTAATCCTATGACAGAAAATGATATCAATCAATGGTCTGAAATAATGGCAAGATGTTATAAGACTGCCACCGTTACAAAAGAAGACATTATTCAAATTACCCCTTCATTTGGACTTTTTAATGGTGGTTTTGGCTTCCATTATGGTGCTGAAAAGATTAAAGCTTTTATTATTCCTGTAGGACCTGGTAGATCTTTTTTACAACTTAAGTTTATGAAGGATTTAGGAACTACTGTATTGTGTTCAATTGCATCATACCCTCTTAGGCTTATTGAGATTGCGGAGGAGGAAGGTTTTGATTTTAAAAAGGATTGTTTTTTAAGAGTTGGTATCTTTGGTGCTGAGGTTTGGTCTGATGAGATGCGAAAAAGGATTGAATATATTATGGGAATAGAAACTTTTGATATTATTGGTATGACAGAAACTGGTGGAGTGGGACTTGGAATAGATTGTAAAGAGCACAATGGAATACATGTGTGGGATGATCATTATATAGTTGAGATAATAGACCCAGAAACAGGCAATCCAGTAGATGATGGAGAAGAAGGTGAAATGGTAATAACAACACTTACTAGAGAAGGTTTACCACTTATAAGGTATAGGACTAGGGATATCACAAAAGTAGTAAGTAGAGAAAAATGTAATTGTGGGCTTCATACTATTAAGGTAGGTAGAATCAAAGGTCGTACCGATGATATGTTGAAAATTAAGGGCGTAAATTTTTATCCTTCACAAATAGAATCTATCCTTTTACAGTTCAATGAACTTTCGATGGAGTATCTTATCATTTTGGAAGATAAAAAGGGAAAAGATAATGTTACGCTTGTTGTAGAAAAAGAAAACGGTGCAGATGATGAAATTTTTGATAAAGTTTACACAAAGCTGTATGATTTTTTAGGTTTTCATCTTAATTTACAACTTGTTGAAAAAGGAACTATTGAAAGGAGCCAAGGGAAAGCTAGGAGAGTTCTTGATAAAAGAGAAAAAACAAATTAATTTAACTTTAATTTGTTTAAAGCTTGTCAAATATTTTATTGTGTATTATAAAAACGCATGTTTAAGTATCTCTTTTTTCTGATAATTGGTATAATTACCGGTTATATGGTAAAAGAAAGAAATATTATAAAAATACAAAAGTATCTCTTACCATTTAGTGTTTTAGTCTTACTTTTTTTTATGGGAGTTGGTATAGGTAAAGATCCGAATTTAAAGCAGAAAATAGTAATGTTTGGATACTCCTCTTTAATTATAAGTTTATTGGCAGTGTTTTTTAGTATAGTTGTGGTAGGCATAATGATGAGAGTGTTGCGAAAAAAATGATTTTTCTGATGATACTATCTGTTACCGCTGGTATCTTAATGGCTCAGTTTGGGTTTTTACCCACATTTTTAATGGTGTATTCTGATAGAATAACTGATTACGCCTTATACTTTTTATTGTTTTTAATAGGTTATGGTATAGGTAGAGATAAAGAATCTTTGGTGAAATTGTTTACTGCGGATAAATACGCTTTTTTGGTTCCTGTTGGAACAGTTATTGGGACATTGTTTGGTGGTTATATAGCATCGTTTTTTCTAAAATTAACTATTAAAGATAGTCTTGCCATCTCTGCTGGATTTGGCTGGTATTCTTTATCTGCTGTTATAATAACAAAACTAAAAAGTGCTGATCTTGGCTCTATAGCTTTTTTATCCAATGTAATAAGAGAGTTAATAAGTATTATATTGGTTCCATTTCTTGCAAAATATGCAGGCCCATATATTTCAATAGCACCAGGTGGTGCTACCACCATGGATACGACGCTTCCGATTATAGAAAAGTATGCTGGTGAAAGTGCTGCCGTTGTTGCTTTCATTAATGGCTTTATATTAAGTACTCTTGTTCCTATAATTGTACCGTTTATTTTGAAATTTTAATTACAAAATGTTGCTTTTATAACTAAATGAGTACATTTTTCAGGTTTATAGATTGTATATCTTTTTAATTAGAGGTGGTAAGATGGATTATGGTATAAAAATCTGGGGAAATTATGATTATCTGGTAGAAGATGGTAAGGTTGTTATTAATGAAGGTAATAGACCAGCCCTGATTGATATTGTTAAAGATGTTAGAGAACAAGGTTTTAAAGGCCCAGTGCTTTTTAGATTTCCTCATATAATGAAAAAACATGTAAATGCACTGTTTAATAAGTTTAATAAATATATAAAAGAATACGATTATAGTGGCAAATTTCATTCTGTTTTTCCTTTGAAAGTGAATCAGTACCCAAATTTTGTAACATATTTGATGAAGCAAACAAAAGGGAAAAGATATGGGCTTGAGGCAGGGAGTAAACCTGAATTAATTATAGCAATGAGTTATGTTAATGAAGGGACTCCTATTATTGTTAATGGGTTTAAAGATAAAGAAATGATTTCTCTTGGTTTCATTTCTGCTAAAATGGGTCAAAATATTACTCTGACAATTGAAGGGTTGAATGAGCTTGAGACTATTTTAGAGGTTGCCAAAGAAATGGGTAAACCCTATCCTAATATAGGATTAAGAATTAAATTACATAGTTCAGGAATCGGTATTTGGGCTAAAAGTGGGGGGATAAATTCTAAGTTTGGATTAACTTCAGTGGAGTTAGTGGAAGCCTTAAAACTTTTGAAAGATTATAAAATGATAGATTATTTGACGATGATACATTTTCATATTGGTTCTCAAATAAGTGAAATATCACCTGTAAAAAAAGCATTGAGAGAGGCTGGAAACATCTATGCAGAACTTTGTAAAATGGGTGCGAAAAGCTTAAGAAGAATTGATATAGGTGGAGGGCTTGCTGTCGAATATAGCCAACATAAATTACAGCATTCTATAAATTATACTTTAGATGAATATGCAAGTGATGTTGTTTTTTTACTTAAGATGATTGCAAATAATAAAAATGTACCAGAACCAGATATTTTTGTTGAAGCAGGAAGATTCGTTGCTGCAAGTCATGCTGTGCTTGTGGTACCTGTTTTAGAACTATTTTCACAGGAATACAATGAACATAAGCTTTGTTTAAAGAAAGTGAACCCACCTTTAATAGAAGAGCTGTATGAACTTTATAATACTATCAATGAAAAAAATGCGATAGAATATTTACATGACAGTCTTGATCATATGGAGTCTCTTTTAACTCTTTTTGATCTAGGATATATAGACTTGATAGACAGAAACAACACTGAGGTACTTGTTCATTTGATTATTCGAAAAGCAATAAACTTTTTAAAAAACAAGAATTTATCTGAGTTGAGAGATATTCAAGATATGATTCAGGAAAGGTATCTTTTGAATTTTTCAATTTTTCAAAGTTTGCCAGATTATTGGGGTTTGGGGCAAACTTTTCCTGTTATGCCTCTTGATAAACTGGATATAACTCCTACAAGGTCAGCGAGTCTTTGGGATATTACATGTGATAGTGATGGAGAAATTGCTTTTGATAGCACTAAGCCATTATTTTTACATGATGTTGACTTGAAAAAAGAGGATTATTTTTTAGGATTTTTTCTTGTAGGAGCTTATCAGGAAACCCTTGGTATGGATCACAACCTTTTTACTCATCCTACAGAGTTTGTGGTAACTTTTGATGAAGAGGGCAATTATGTTCTTGATGATGTAATTGAGGCCCAAAACATTCTAGATATATTAGACGATCTTGATTATGATGTAAAGGATATTGAGAGAAGGTTGAAACAAAGAATTGAAGACTCAAAATTAATTCCTGATGATGAGAAAAAAGATGTTATTGGGAGTTTATACTTAGTTTTAAGTGAAAATAGCTACTTAAAAACAGTAGCTGGATCAAGAAATTAGAAATAAAAATTAAAGAAGAGGTGTAGCATGGGTAAAGCGTTAATTATTGGTGCTGGTGGAGTAGGTAATGTGGTGGCAAAAAAGTGTGCGCAAAATTCTGAAATGTTTCATGAGATATGTCTTGCGAGTAGAACTAAGGAAAAATGTGATAAAATTGCTGAAGATGTTAAAAAACAATATGGAGTAGAAATTAAAACAGCAAAAGTAGATGCTGATAAAACTGAAGAAGTAGTGGCTTTGATAAAAGATTTTGAGCCTGAGATTGTAATAAATGTGGCATTACCATATCAAGATTTAACCATAATGGATGCATGTCTTGAAACTGGTGTACATTATCTTGATACAGCTAATTATGAACCAAAGGATAATCCTAAATTTGAGTACAAATGGCAGTGGGATTATCATGAAAAATTTAAAGATGCTGGTATTATGGCTGTACTTGGTTGTGGGTTTGATCCAGGTGTTACAAATGTCTTTTGTGCCTATGCACAAAAACATTTATATGACGAAATAAAAACTATTGATATTCTTGATTGTAATGCTGGTGATCATGGACATCCTTTTGCTACAAATTTTAACCCCGAAATCAATATTAGGGAAGTTACTCAAGTTGTGAGACATTGGAGAAATGGGAAGTGGGTAGAAACACCACCAATTTTAGATAAGGATAGCATTCACTTTTCTTTTAATTATCCGGAGGTTGGAGAGCGAGAAAGCTATTTGTTATATCATGAAGAGATGGAGTCATTGGTAAAACATATTAAGGGGCTTGAAAGAATAAGATTTTGGATGACATTTTCTGAAGAGTATCTTACTCATTTGAGGGTTTTAAAGAATGTTGGAATGACAAGGATTGATGAAGTGGAGTACGAAGGATGTAAAATTGTGCCATTAAAATTTTTGAAAAAATTACTTCCAGATCCCTCAGAACTTGGAGTGAATTATAAGGGTAAAACGGTTATTGGTTGTGTTTTTGATGGTGTTAAAGATGGTAAAAGATTTAAAAAATATATTTATAATGTTTGTGATCATGCAGAAGCTTTCAGAGAAGTGCAGGCTCAGGCTGTATCATATACCACTGGTGTTCCTGCAATGATTGGGGCCATGCTTGTTCTAAAAAAAATATGGATAGGAAAAGGTGTTTTTAATGTGGAGCAATTTGATCCAGATCCTTTTATGGATTTATTGACACTGCACGGTTTGCCATGGAAGATAGAAAACTTTGATGGTAAGCTACCGGAGTTTTAAGTTGAAAGAATTGCATAAAGAAGCTTTAACTTTTTTTCCAAAAGAGATTACCGAATTAGTTGAAACGCCATGTTATTTGATTAGTGAGGATGTTATTGAAAAAAATTGTAGAATAATGGATAGTGTTCAAAAAAGGACAGGGGTAAAGATACTGCTTGCGCAGAAAGCGTACTCTTTGCCTGTGACTTATCCTTTAATATCAAAATATTTACATGGTGTATGTGCAAGTGGTCTCTGGGAAGCACGACTTGGGTGGGAAGAGTTTAAAAAAGAAGTGCATACCTATGCACCTGCTTTTGAAGGTAATGAAATAGATGAAATAATCGATTACTCATCTGTGGTAATTTTCAACTCAGTTTTTCAACTGAGGAAATATGGGGAAAAAGTTAAAAATCGAGGAAAACATGTAGGGTTAAGAGTTAATCCTGGTTATTCTGAAGTAGAGGTTGATTTATACAATCCATGTATTCCAGGTTCAAGATTTGGAGTAAATCCAGAGGATTTAGAAGATATTGATTTGGAAATTGTAGATGGTTTTCATTTTCACGCTTTATGTGAACAAAATGCAGATGTTCTGGTAAGAGTTTTGAATAGTTTTGAGAAAAAATATGGTAAATATCTTGCTAATCTTAAGTGGGTTAATTTTGGTGGAGGACATCATATAACAAGAAAAGATTATGATATAGAACTACTTTGTGATACTATTAATTTGTTTAGAGACAAGTATAATAATATTGATGTGTATCTTGAGCCTGGTGAGGCTGTAGTTTTATATGCAGGTGTTTTTGTTACAAAGATTCTTGATATTATTAATAATGGAGTAAATATAGCTATCGTTGATTCCTCTGCTGAAACTCATACTCCAGATGTCTTAGCAATGCCTTATAGACCAGAGATTATTGGTTGTGGTTTTTGGGGTGAATATAAATATAACTATAAAATTGGCGGGTGTTCTTGTCTTGCCGGTGATTTTTTTGGGGAATATTCTTTTGAAAGACCATTAAAAATTGGAGATAGGCTTATTATGCTTGATATGGCATTGTATTCTTTTGTTAAAAATAATACATTCAATGGTGTTAAGTTACCTTCCATTGTTGTTTTTAACAAAAAAGAAGGGATAAAGTGGCAAAAAAATTTTAGTTATGCTGATTTTATTAGAAAAATAAAATAAATATTAAATTACTTTTGTTAAGAATTTTAATAAACATTGAAAACGAATGTTTTTGTTTTGTCAAATTTGAGGAAAAACGAGTAACTTACTAATGTTTGTAATGACGAGAATTATAGTGCTATTAGCTTCGGGTAAAAATAATAGTTGAAGAATGTTAGGAATTTATATATAATTATTGTAAGTTAATTGATAGTATTATAAAGAAAATCCAGAAGGGGTTGATTGATGAGCAAGAAAGTTAATATTCAGGATGTTTTTTTAAACTATGTAAGAAAAAAAAGAATGCCAGTTACAGTATATCTAATTAATGGTGTAAAGCTTGAAGGGTTGATTAAAGGATTTGATAATTTTGTAATTGTGTTAAAAGATGATTCTCAAAAAATGATTTATAAACATGCAATTTCTACTATTTCTCCTTCTGAAGAAATTGATGAGATTGAAATGGTATAAATGGTTTTTGGTGGAGGCATAAGAAAGCCTCATAAGGTTGTTTTTTTCAATGCGATTTTGGTAGATATAAGATACGAGAATATAATAGATAACTGTTTAAGTCCTATTTTCGGTTTGCCAAAGATTGTATCAAAGAAATTTAGATTTTCACATACATCTTATTACGAAAAAGAGATGGGTAATAATTTAGTGAAATATTTTGCTTGTTATGATATTATTGATTATCCTGATAAATTAGCTAATTATAAAAGGATTGCAGTTGATATTGAGGATTTTTTTAAAGAAAATGGTAAACGTAAAGTGAATATTGACCCAGGTTATGTGGCAATGGAAAAAGTTGTTGCAGCCAGTACGAAAAATTTTACTCATAGAATATATATTGGTGAATCTATATATGCTGATTTGCAGTTATACAGAAAAAACAAAAAGTATGTGTCATTACCTTGGACTTTTTATGATTATCAAACAAGTAATACGTTAGCTTTTTTTGAAGAATGTAGAAAATTTTTGGAGGAAAAGCTCAATGTCTGCTAACTTTAACGGATTTTACAACTTGATAGTAATAGAAATTATAAATATATTGAAAAGTATAAAGAGAAATAATGAAGATTTATCTATAGATACAATAAAAAAATATTTGCTTCAAAGTGATGAATTATCAAAATTTTTAAGTAAAAATTTGTGTGCTATAGATGTTGATGTATATAAAGATCAAATAGTTAGATTATTTAAGAAGGTTGAAGATATATTACCTGAAGAGTTTTTGAAAAGTTTTGAAAAAAATATAAACGAAACTAACGATGTTTGTAGATTGAATGAAATTTTGATAGACATTTTAAGTTATCTCATCACATTTCTTATTAAGGTTATTAATACTTTTAATAAAAGTTGGGATCTTTTGAAAGAGATATTAAAATATATGGAAATTTCAAATGAAAAGCTTTTTAATGTTTTAGATAGTAGTAGGGAAATATTTATTGAAGAAATTAAAAACAGTAGTGAACTTTCAAGTAATTTAGAAGAATTAGAAAAAGAAACAAAGCTTGAAAATGATATTGAGAAATTAAAGAATAAATTAATTTCTAAACTTAACGAAATAAAAACTAATTTAAAGGAAAAGGATAATATAAGAAAGGAAAAATTCAACAAACTTGATTTAGAAGTAAACAAAATAAAGAATGATTTGGAAAAATATAAAACACAGTTAAACAGGCTGCAGAAAAGTATAAAAAAATATAAAAAAGAAGCAATTGTAGATAACCTGACTAACATTTATAATCGTAATTTTTTAGATAAAAAATTAGTTGAAGAAGTAGAGAAATTTCAACGTTATAACTCACCACTATCTGTTATTATGCTTGATATTGATGACTTTAAGTCGGTTAATGATAATTATGGACATCAAATTGGTGACCAAGTACTCAAGTATTTTACAAACATTATTAAAAACAATATAAGAAAGGTTGATATTCCTTTTAGATATGGTGGAGAAGAGTTTCTTATTATTTTACCGCATACTTCTAAAGAGCAGGCTATTGTTGTAGCTGAAAGGATATTAAAAGAGTTAAACGAAACTGTTTTTAAGATAAAAGGAAATAGTTTAAAAATTACTGCAAGTATTGGTGTAACAGAAGCAAAAGAGCATGACAGCGTTGATACCTTGATTAAAAGAGTTGATGATTTACTACTCAAAGCTAAGAGGGAAGGGAAAAATAGGGTCATAAGTGATTGATTTTAAGTTTAACACTTTAATTGATTATTTTAATAAAAAAAACGCTAACAGCTTAAGTGAAAAAGATAAAACTTTACTTTTAAAAACGTTGAAATTACCAAAAAGTGATTTACTGCTTAAGATTTATGAAAAACTGGAATTTTTACTTACAATAGAAAGAGAATTGTATCTTAAAAAATCAAATAAAGAGCAAATTTATTTGATTTTATCCAAATCAATTCCATTGGATTATAAACGACTTCACATTATAATCTATCTGTTGATTAAAAATTATTCAGAACTAATAAAAGATATTTGTTCATTTGTGCGAAATTTGTCTTTTGAACAAAAAAAGGAAGTTTTAGGTAGCATTCTGTTTGGTGAAAAAGAAATAAAAGTATTATCTATTTATTTAAAAGATGATTCAGAGTTTATTAGAGTATTGATTGAAAAGAATAAAATTACACCAGAAATTTTTAAAATATTATCTCAATCGCAAGACCCTGACGCTTTGTTTTTCTTATCAAATTTAAATGTAATATTAAGGGAAAATCCAGAGCTTATAGATTTACTTTTAACTAATCCATTTACTCCAGATGAATCGATAGCTAAATTAAAATATTTGAAGTATGAAGTTGAAGAGCTTAAAAAGCTTTACGAAGAAGATTCAGAAGAAGTTACAATAAAAGAAAAAAATAGCTCTTCAGAAATTGAAAAATTACCTGAAAATTTTGAAAAAAAAATAGAAGAAAAAACAAATGAGAATCTTTATTCTAAAATTTTAAAAATGAGTATTCCAGAAAAAATTAAACTAGCTTTGACAGGTAATAAAAGTGCAAGAAGCTTGCTCATAAAGGACTCAAACAAACAGGTATCATTGAGTGTTTTAAAAAATCCAAAAATAACTGAAGACGAAATAGATTTTATAACTAAAAATAAGATGACTCCTGATCATGTGTTAAGAGAAATAGCAAGGAATAACAATTGGATGAAAAATTATCAAATTATTAAAAATCTTGCGTTTAACCCTAAAACACCTATCGATATAGTATTGCATCTTTTGAATAGATTATATATTAATGATCTTGAAAACTTATCAAGGTCAAGAGAAATCTCAAGTGTAATTAAATCTCAAGCTTATAGAATTTTAAAGCTCAAGCAGAAAAAATGATTAGACATACGTTAATATTAATAGCATTAATTATATTTTTGTTGGTATATTTGGTTTTTGGAGACTATGGCCTTATAGAATATTTTAAACTTGTAAAAATAAAGAAACATTACGAATATCAATTAACTGAAATGGATAAAAAAATTGATGAACTTCAAAGAGAGTTAGATTTTTTAAAAAAAGATAAAAAGTATTTAGAGATGATTATTAGAAAAGAATTAAATCTTAAGAAACCAAATGAGGACTTATTTATAATTAAGAAAAAAGATGATAAAAAATGAAGAAATTTACCGTCTCTGAGTTGACAAAGCTTATAAAAAGATTAATTGAAAAAAATTTTACGTCTTCAATAAATGTGGTGGGAGAGATATCAAATTATTCTGTTTCAACACTTGGACATTGTTATTTTACATTAAAAGATGAGAATGCTCAAATAAAGTGTGTATATTTTAAAAGGTATAGACTTCAAAATTTGGATTATGAACCTAAAAATGGCGATAAGGTTATTATAACAGGAGATTTAACAGTTTATGAAAAGGATGGAAATTATCAACTTTTGATAAAAAAAATTGAATATGATTCTATTGGAGATTTTTATAAAAGATTTGAAGAAACTAAAAGAAAACTAGAAAAGGAAGGGTTGTTTGATACTGAAAATAAAAAGGAAATCCCTTACTTTGTTAAAAGAGTTGCCGTGGTTACTTCACCTTCTGGAGCAGCTATAAAAGATTTTATTAGAACATTGAGAAAAAATGGTGCAAATATTGAGGTAGATTTGTGGCCTGCTCCTGTACAAGGAGAAGACGCTATCCAGGTAATAATAAATCAGTTTTCTTATTTAAATCAATTTACAAATTCTTACGATGTTGTTGTTTTAATGCGTGGTGGTGGATCATTAGAAGACTTGTCTATATTTAATGATGAATTATTAGCAAGGGCATTTTTTGCTTGCAAAATACCTACGATTTCTGCGATAGGTCATGAGAGAGATTTTACAATATGTGACTTTGTTGCTGATTTGAGGGTAGCAACCCCTACAGCTGCTGCAGAAAAATTGTCAGAATATTATATTACTATCGGAGATAGAATTGATAATCTTGAAAGACATCTTATTAAAGAATTTGAACATAGCTTGATTATGAAACATCAATATTTGGATACTTTGGAAGCAAAACTTCTCAAAAATTCACCTATTAATAGGATTAAACAGAAAATTAAACAACTAGAAATTTATGAAAACAGCATATCTTCGTTATTAAAGCATAAACTTTCAGTAAGAGAGAAAAACCTTAGTGATATAATACAGAGAATTATACCGCATAATCCAGTAGAAAGACTTTTGCATTCTTATTCAATTGTTGATAATTTATTGAAGATAATAGAGTCTATTATGGTCGCAAAAATACAAGTCAATAAAGATAAGATTGAAAGTTACATTACCTTATTAAGGTTGTTGAATCCTGAAAATATTTTAGACAAAGGATATGCTATTATTATTAAAGATAAAAATCCGGTTGGATCTGTTAAAAATATTCATCTTGAAGATGAGCTTGAAATTAGGATGAGAGATGGTTATATTAACAGTTTTGTAACAGGTAAAAAAATATGGAGGAAGTGAATGGATAGGATTCCAATTACTAAAGAGGGATATGAAAAAATTAAAGCTGAACTTGAAAGACTCAAAAAAGTAGAAAGAAAAGAGGCGATTAAAGCTATTGAAGAAGCAAGAGGGCACGGAGATTTAAGTGAAAATGCTGAATATGATGCTGCGAAAGAAAGACAGGGGATGATTGAGGCAAAAATTGCTGAGCTTGAATCGAAAATGGCACGTTTTGAAGTTATTGATACTAGTAAATTAAAAGGTAACAAAGTTGTTTTTGGTGCAACAGTAAAAATCGAAAATCTAGATACTGGGGAGATTAAGACCTATAAAATTGTTGGGCCAGATGAAGCTGACATTTCTAAAGGGCATATCTCAATATTATCTCCAATTGCAAGAGCTATGGTCGGTAAAAAAGTTGGTGATGAAGTAATTGTAAATGCTCCTGGTGGTGAGATGGAATATGAGATATTAGAGATTACTTTTGATTAGATAATATATGAGTTATAGCATATTAATTGTAGATGATGAAAAATCATTTCGAGAGTTTCTGGAAATTTTGTTTATTAATGAGGGTTTTAAAGTATTTTCTGCTAAGAATTTAGAAACAGCTACTAAATTTATTCAAAAAGAGGATGTTGATATTATATTATGTGATTTAGTATTAGGTGAAGAGGATGGTCTTGTTCTTGCAAAATATTGTTTCGAAAATCACAAAGATATACCATTTATTCTTATGACGGCCTATGCCAGCGATGAAACAGCGCTAAAATCTGTAAAATTAGGAGTTGTAGATTACATAACAAAACCTTTTGATACTGATGAATTGTTAATTTTGATAAAAGCTGTTTTAAAAAACAATAAAATAGAAACTAACGAATATTGCAAAGAATTAGATGATATAATAGGTTTGAGTGAATCCGTACTTAAGATTAAAACTGATATTATAAATGTTGCGCCGAGTGATGCTACTGTTTTGATTACAGGAGAATCGGGGACAGGTAAAGAACTAGTAGCAAGGGCTATTCACAAAATGAGTAAAAGGAAAAATTATCCATTTATACCTATTAACTGTAGTGCTATACCTTCCGATTTATTAGAGTCTGAACTTTTTGGATATAAAAAGGGTGCTTTTACAGGTGCAAACAATGATAAACTAGGAATTTTTGAAGCTGCAAAAAATGGGACGATTTTTCTGGATGAAGTAGGTGAAATGCCTCTTTTTCTGCAGGCAAAACTTTTGCGAGTTTTACAAGAAGGTGTAATTAGGCCTATTGGTTTGAATAAAGAGGTAAAAGTAAATACGAGAGTAATTGCAGCTACTAACAAGAATTTACTCAAAGAGGTTAAAGAGGGTAGGTTCAGAGAAGATTTATTCTATCGGCTTAATGTTATAAATATACATCTACCACCATTGAGAGAGCGCTTGGAGGATTTGGTTTTATTAGTAAATCATTTCATAAAAAAGTACTCAGAAAAATTTAATAAAAGAGTTTTAGATATTTCTTTTGCTGCAATGAGAATACTTGAAAATTATAGTTTTCCTGGGAATATTAGAGAACTTGAGAATATTATTGAAAGAGCTGTTTTAATAGAAAAAACTAATAAAATCTTACCTTCTAGTATTGATATAAAAATTAGTGACGAATTTAAAAAAGAAGATGTGGTGATTCCAGAAAATTTTTCTCTTGATAATTATGTTGAAAACATAGAAAAAAAGTTTATAAAAAAAGCATTGCAATTAACTAATGGCAATCAATCACAAGCAGCGAAAAAATTAGGTATATCATTAAGGAGTTTAAGGTATAAAATTGAAAAATATAAAATCAAATAATTTCAATATTGCAAATCAAATAACTTTTTTCAGGTTATTGATAATTCCTGTTTTTTTAGTAGTACTTTTTATAGATAAACCGTATTCAAATATAATAGCTGCAGTTATTTTTATTTTTGCTTCATTGAGTGATTTTCTTGACGGATACATTGCTAGAAAATATAATTTAGTTACTAATCTAGGTAAAATAGTTGATCCAGTTGCAGATAAAATATTGGTAGCCTCTGCAATGGTTTCACTTGTAGAGTTGCAAAGAATTCCTTCATGGGTGGTTATAGTTATTTTAGCAAGAGAGTTTGCAGTAGGTGCGTTGAGAAATCTTGCATCATCTAACGGAATTATCATACCTGCTGGATGGAGTGGTAAAATAAAAACAACTATACAATTAGTTAGTTTGACAATGATTATTTTTAAAGAAAAGTTTTTAGGGGTGGATATGTATCTTATTGGAAAGGTGCTACTTTATATTTCTATTGTTGTATCTATATTGTCGTTAATAGATTACTTTTACAGGTACTTTAAAAAAGGCAATACTCAGTGAAGGTTATAATTGATCAAATAAAAGAATATAATTTAGAAGACTTGAAAGAGTTTTTTAAGAATTTTCTCATAAATAATGAGTTTTTTTTAAAGAGTAATAAGATCTTGTTGAAACCAAATATGTTACAGGCATCTCCTCCAGAAAAAGCTATTACAACACATCCTGTATTTATTGAGGCATGTATAGTGGCTGTAAAAGAATTAAACCCTAATTGTGTTATTTTTATTGGAGATAGTCCTGGGGCAAATTTTATAAATTATGAAATTGTTTTAAAAACAACTAGAATACTAGACATTGCTAAAAAATACAAAGTGGAAATTGTGAAAATTGAAAAATACCCCCCTAAAAAAGTTAACGATTATGTAATTACTTCTTTTATAGATAAAGTAGACTGTATTTTAAATCTTGCTAAACTAAAAACGCACTCTTTAACAGGTTTGACTTTATGTGTTAAAAATTTATTTGGGTTAGTACCTGGTACAAATAAGGTAAGTTATCACAAAAAATATCCAGATAGTAACATGTTAGCAGAAAATATTTATCAAGTTTATGAAATTGTTAAAGATAAAACTTTGTCATTTCTTGACGGAATTTTAGCACATGAAGGGGAAGGACCTTCAAGAGGTAAACCTGTTAAAATAGGGATTGTAGCTGCTTCATCACACGCTGAGGCCATTGATATAGTTATAACGAGTATTTTAGGTTTTTCTGTTGACTTTTGTAAAACAAATATTTTACCATTGCGTAATGGTGTTCAATTACAAGATATTGAAGTTAAAGGAAAAGTAGATGATTTAACAAAAATAAAAGTTCCACTATCTACAAAAGTTCAATTTTTACCAAACTGGTTTAAGAGATGGTTTGCTGAGCATATTTATGTTAAGCCAGAAATTGATAAAAATAGTTGTATTAAATGTTTTTTGTGTTATAAATCATGCCCTGTAAATGCTATTAATAAAGTTGATGGTTTTTTTTTAGAAATTGATAAGAATAAATGTATAGAGTGTTTTTGTTGCTATGAGGTCTGTGAATCAGATGCTATTAGTTTGAAAAGATCACTATTACATAGGGTGATAGTTAAATGAAGTTTTGGTTTCCTGTAATTGCATATTTTTTAGGTGCAATACCTACTGCATATTTAATTGTAAGGATTTTTAAAGGTGTTGATATAAGAACTGTTGGTAGTGGTAATGTGGGTGCTACAAATGCTGGTAGAGTCTTAGGTTTTAAAGGATTTTTGGTGGTTTTTTTTGTCGATATGTTAAAAGGATTTTTTCCTGTATATTTGGCTAAAAATTTTTTTGGTGACTCAATTTATTTATATCTTGTTGCATTTGCAGCCATAATAGGTCATATATTCACTGTATTTTTAAATTTTAAAGGTGGTAAAGGAGTTGCTACTGGTGTTGGTGTATTTATTGCATTAACTCCACTAAATGTTTTATATGCTTTTCTTGTTTTTGTAATAACAGTAGCTTCTTTTAAAATGGTGTCTTTGGGATCTATTGTTTCTGCCATTATTTTAACAATATTAGTATGGATAAATGAACAATCAATTTATTTAAAAGTTTTTACACTAATTCTCGCTCTTTTTATTATTTTTAAACATAGAGAAAACATAAAACGTATTTTAAGCGGAACAGAAAAGAAAATCGGGGAAAAGATAAACTTATGATACGTCCTCATGATATTATAAGAGATTGTGTTCAACTAGCACTTCAAGGTAAAGGGAAAACGAAAACTAATCCTATTGTTGGAGCGATTATTGTTAAAAATGGGAAAATCATTGGACGTGGTTATCATTCTTGTTATGGAAGTTCTCATGCTGAAATTGAAGCTATGAAAAGTGCCTTTGAGCCTCTAGAAGGAGCGGATCTTTATGTAACCCTTGAGCCATGTTCGCATCATGGTAAAACTCCACCTTGCGTTGATGCTATCATAAAAAATAAAATCAAAAGAGTTTTCATCGGTGTAGTTGATCCAAATCCGGATGTGGCTGGTAAAGGGATTAATAAGTTAATTGAGGCAGGTATTGGTGTATTTGTAGGATTTAATGAAGAGTTGTGCGCGAGTATTATAGAAGATTTTACTAAAGGGGTTTTAAAGAAAGAACCATATTATACTTTAAAAATTGCAGAATCTCTTGATGGTAAGATTGCAACAAAGACTGGAGATTCTAAATGGATTACTTCTGAATCATCAAGAACCTATGTTCACTTTCTTAGGAGCATTAGTGATGCTGTTTTAGTGGGAGTTAATACTGTTAATAAAGATGATCCAATGCTTGATGCTAGATTGATAGATTCAAATATAAATCCTTATAAGGTAGTGTTGGATCCATTTTTATCAATAAAAATGGATAAAGTTCTTACCAATAAATATGCTAATAGATTAATTGTTTTTACAAAATGTGAAAATAAGAAAATTAGAGAGTTGAAAGAAAGGGGAGTAAAAGTTTTTGTTGATATGTCAGGTGGAGAAAAGATAGATTTGGATTTTGTTTCTAAGAGTTTGTTTAAAGAAAAGATATTAAATGTGTTTGTTGAGGGAGGTAGTGAAACTGCTGGTTTTTTAATAGATTCTGGTAAGATAGATAGGGTTTATTTTTTCATGGCACCGAAAATTATTGGTGGTAAAAATGCTATAACAGCTATTGGCGGTGAGGGTATTTCAGATATTAAAGATGCATATGAATTAAAAGAAATTGAAATAAAAAGGTTTGAGAAAGATATTTTGATTACGGGAAAGTTAAATGATTATAAAGAATATGTAATAAAATTAACTGACAAGGTAAGGAATCGATGTTTACTGGGATTATAGAAGAAATTGGAAAAGTAAAAAGTGTACAAAACAACAGTAATTCATTTGTGATTACAATTGAGTGCAACAAAGTTTTAGAAGATACAAATATTGGTGACTCAATTTCTGTTAATGGTGTATGTTTAACTGTAATAACAATGGGAAACAATTTTTTTTCAGCTGATATTTCTTACGAAACACTGAATAAAAGTTCGCTTAAATATCTAAAAAATGGTGATGTAGTGAATTTAGAAAGAGCTCTTACTTTAACTTCGAGACTGGGTGGACATTTAGTATTGGGACATGTGGATGGTTTAGGTGTTATAAAAGGGATTAGAAAAATGGGTGAATCTTATATTTTAAGTGTTAGCTATCCAACTAAGCTGGATAAGTATATTGCTGAAAAGGGATCGGTAACAGTGGATGGAATTAGTCTTACAGTTGCTTCGCAAAGAGAATATACTTTCAATGTAGCTGTAATTCCACACACTTTTGAATTTACAGCACTAAAATATAAAACAACTGGAGATTATGTAAATATTGAAGTGGATGTGTTAGCGAGATATCTCGAGAAACTGTTGAAAAATGAAGAAAAAACTTCTAAATTATATGAGAATTTGAAATATTTGGAAGGATTGGAGGATTTTTAATTATGGTTAAATCTGTTTTAGCTACAGTAGAAGAAGCTATTGAGGAAGTAAAGAAAGGTAAGATGATAATTCTCGTGGATGATGAAGATAGAGAAAATGAAGGTGATTTAGTAGTAGCAGCTCAATTTGCTACTCCTGAAACTATAAATTTTATGGCTAAATATGGTAGAGGGTTGATTTGTTTAGCTCTAACGTCACAGAGATGTGATGAGCTAAATTTGTCTCTAATGGTGAATGAAAATTCAAATAATACAAAATTTGGTACTGCTTTTACTGTATCAATAGAGGCTAAAGAAGGAGTTACTACAGGTATTTCTGCATATGATAGAGCGAGAACAATACAAGTGGCTATTGATCCTAAAACAAAACCTGAAGATTTGGCAAGGCCTGGACATGTTTTTCCTTTAAGGGCGAGAGAAGGTGGTGTTCTTGTAAGAGCAGGGCAAACTGAGGGTTCTGTTGACTTGATGAAGTTAGCAGGGTTATATCCAGCTGCAGTAATCTGTGAAATAATGAATGATGATGGCACTATGGCTCGGATGCCTCAATTGATAGAGTTTGCAAAAAGGCATAATTTGAAGATACTAACTATAGCTGATTTAATTGCATACAGAATTGAACATGAATCATTGATAGAGGAAGCTGCTATTGCAAACCTTCCCACTATTTTTGGTAATTTTAAAATTATGGGCTTTAGAAATAAAATAGATGGTCAAGAGGCTGTTGCTCTTATCAAAGGTGAAATAAAAACAGAAGAACCAATACTTGTAAGAGTTCATTCACAGTGTCTTACTGGAGATGTTTTTGGTTCTTTGAGGTGTGATTGTAGGGATCAGTTGCACAGAGCTATGGAAATGATTGATGAAGAAGGTAGAGGTGTTTTGCTTTATATGTTTCAAGAAGGTAGAGGTATAGGTTTGCTGAATAAGATAAAAGCTTACCATCTACAGGAACAGGGATTCGATACAGTAGAAGCAAACCGCCATTTAGGATTTGAAGACGATCTTAGAGATTATGGCTTTGGTGCGCAAATTTTGAGATTTTTGGGAGTTAAAAAATTAAAATTAATGACAAATAATCCTAAGAAAATTAGATGTCTGTCTGGCTATGGATTAGAAGTGATTGATAGGGTGCCTATAGTTTGTGGAGTCAGACCTGAAAATGAAAAGTATTTAAGAACAAAAAAAGAAAAAATGGGGCATGAACTTGATATTTAATAAATAGAAAATATGGAAATTTGGGGGTTAAGATGAATATAAAAATATTAGAAGGTAAATATGATGGTACTGACTTAAAAATTGCTATTGTTGCTTCAAGGTTTAATGATTTTGTTGTGAAAAGTCTTGTAGCTGGCGCAGTGGATGCTCTTGTAAGACATAATGTTAATGAAAATGATATTGTAGTTTATAAAGTACCAGGTGCATTTGAAATACCACCTGTGGCAAAAAAACTTGCAAATTCTAGAAAATATGATGCTATAATAGCTTTGGGAGCAGTAATCAGAGGAGGAACGCCACATTTTGATTATGTAGCAAATGAAGTATCTAAAGGAGTTGCTAAAGTAGCCTATGATACTGATATACCTGTAATTTTTGGTGTTTTAACTACTGATACTATTGAACAAGCAATAGAAAGAGCTGGGACAAAGGCTGGTAATAAAGGAGCAGAAGCCGCTTTATCTGCATTAGAGTTAGTAAATTTAATGAAGATGGTTTAAGTTTATAAATATGCGTAAGCTGAGAAGTAAAGGAAGAGAAAAGGCTTTTCAAATGCTTTATCAATATGAAATGACTAAACTTAAACCTAGTGATTTGATTTCTCAATTTTGGATGTTGAATAGTGAAAAAAACGAGAAAGTTAAACTTTTTGCAAATGATTTGTTTAATTTAGCTATAAATAAAAAAGGATTTTCTGATGATATGATTAGTAAATATTTAAAAGATGGATGGAGTATAGATAGATTAACAGAGCCAGTAAAAAATATATTAAGACTTGGATTAGCAGAACTATTCAATGGTGAAGCACCTGTTTATGCTATACTTGATGAGTATACTACTATGGCTAAAGAATATGAAGATGAAAAAGCAGCTGCTTTTGTGAATGGAATTTTGGATAAAATCAGAAAAGATTTTAATATAGAGAGATAATGTTAAATAAAGTAGTTTTGGCTTTTGAAGAAAGTAGGCATTTTCCGGTTTTTATAGATTATGATTTCAAATTGAAAAGATGTAGAGGGTATTCATTGAGAATTGACTTCATGTATAGAGGTTTGCTTACTGATTTTATTAAAACAATTA
This sequence comes from Deferribacter abyssi, assembly GCF_049472655.1. Classification (NCBI taxonomy): domain Bacteria; kingdom Pseudomonadati; phylum Deferribacterota; class Deferribacteres; order Deferribacterales; family Deferribacteraceae; genus Deferribacter; species Deferribacter abyssi. The sequence goes on along the minus strand of NZ_JAQNCS010000011.1, from coordinate 11,689 downwards.
ATCATAAGAAAGGATTTATTTTTATAAAAAAATCACCTTTTTTTTTAACAGAAGGTTTTTTTTTGTTTGATTTTGATTTGATATGTAATGATACTGCATCATTCATTAAGCTTATAAATAAAGCATCTTTTTCTGAAATATTAATAGAAAAATCAAAAATCTTAAATAACTTAATATATGAAAAGATAAATAATAATGTAAGAGTAACTTTGTTGGAGCTTGTATGAATAAATCTTGTACTGTAAGAGTAAAATTTAAAACAAATAAAAGAGATATTATATATATAAACAGTATTATTGATTCTTATGAAGGGATAGGGATAGTTAGGACTATAGATAAAAAAGAAGGAAAAGTAGTTGTATATTCAACTAATGGTATGTATAAATATGTGGTAAATGTTTTAAATGAATTAAAAAATGAAGGTGTTAAAATTTGTAAGCTTAATATTGAAGAAAGTGAGAAGGTAGATGAATGGTAAAAGCTTTTATTATGACATCATCAACATGTTAAGACAGTATGGTGATTATGCAGAACTCTATATAGAAAAGGCTGAATACAGTTCAATAGTTTTTGAAAATAAAAATCTAGAACGATTTGAAAATGTATATGATTCAGGTATAGGCTTAAGACTGATAAAAGATTTTAAAACATATTATGCCTTTACAAACAGTTTTGAAATTCAAGATATCAAAGAGTGTGCTGACGCTATCTGTAAATACTCTGTATCTAATAGTCATAATGACACATTAGATTTTACCAAGAAAAATTTTGATTATAACTTTATAAAGTTGCCTAAAGATATTAATATTAAAGAGAAAATAGAGTTAGTTAAGAGTGTTGATCTGAATGGTTGGAATTCAGGTTTCGTTAAACAAGTTGTTACTACCTATAAAGATACTATTAAGTATATAAGAATAATAAATTCAGAAGGTACTGATTTTTCCCAGCAACTTTCATATATTACATTTTTCTGCACAGTTATTTGCGAAAGGGATGGAGTTATTCAGACCGGATATGAATCCTTAGGAGGATTGTATGACTTTGATTCATTTTTGAAAGAAGATGTAATGAAAGTAAGTGAAAAAGCATTAAAAAGAGCTCTTTTAAATCTGGATGCGGATTATGCACCTGCTGGCGAAATGACAGTTGTTTTATCAAGTAGTGCTGGTGGTACAATGATTCATGAGGCTGTAGGACACGGTCTTGAAGCGGATCTTGCTATAAATGGGTTGAGTGTGTATCAAGGTAGAATTGGTGAAAAAGTTGCATCAGAAAAAATTACTGTAATCGATGATGCAACAATAGCTGGGAAAAGAGGGAGTTTTCTTTTTGATGATGAAGGTGTAGAAGCACAAAAAACAGTTTTAATAAAAGATGGAATATTAGTAAATTATATGTATGATAGACTTTATGCAATGAGAAATGGTGTTGAAAGCACTGGGAACGGGAGGAGGCAATCTTACAGGTATAAACCTATAGTTAGAATGACCAACACATATATTGATAGAGGTAAAGATGATCCGAATAAAATAATAAAATCAGTTGATAAAGGTATTCTTGTTGTAAAAATGGGGGGAGGCCAAGTAAATACAGTTAATGGGGACTTTGTTTTTGAGGTCAATGAAGGGTATTTACTAAAAAATGGTGATATTGAGAAACCAATAAGAAATGCAACTCTTATTGGAAATGGACCAAAGATAATGCAAGAAATAGATATGGTAGGTTCAGATCTTGGTTTTGGAATAGGTACTTGTGGAAAAGATGGACAAGGTGTTCCTGTAAGTGATGCTCAACCAACAATTAGAATTCCTAGAATTACTGTTGGTGGTAAATAAAAGGGGTTACTATGGATTTAAAATTAAAAGGGAAAAAATATTTAATTTTTGAAATTACGAAAAGTATGACAAAAGATAATAGACCATATATAAAAGTTATTTTAATGGATAAAGACGGCAAAACCTATAATGGTATTATGTTTGATAGTAACAAATTGGCTTTTGATCCTGAAAAAGGGAATGTAGTAGAAGTAATTGCCAATATACAAAATTACAATGGTCAACCACAATTTAAAATTAACACTATGACATTAGTTGAAGGAGAAAATAAATTTGATTTTTTCCCTAAAACGAAATTTAATATTAATAATATGTTAGAAGAATTGAAAAATCAGGTTTTAAACAACTTAACAAACATTTATTTAGTAAAGATGGTTGAAGAATTTTTTTCAGATTCTGAGATTATTGAGAAATTTAAGATTATACCTGCTGCTAAAAATGTTCATCATGCATATATTGGTGGATTGCTTGAGCATACATTATCTGTGGTTAAGCTAGCTGTATTAGTCGGTGATTATTACAAAGAATATGTTGATAAGGAGTTACTTGTAATAGGAGCATTGTTTCATGATATAGGTAAAATTTTTGAGCTTACTATTGATAATGCATTCGATTATTCAGAAGAGGGAAAGCTTTTAGGTCATTTACTGTTAGGAATAGAACTGATAAATAAATATGAGGCAAAGATTGATGGATTTCCAAAACGATTGAAACATTTGATAAATCATATGATTGCTAGTCATCATGGAATATTAGAGTTTGGTTCTCCAAAAAAACCAAAAACAACGGAGGCTCTTTTACTTCATTATATAGATGACATGGATGCAAAGTTAAATACATTTATTTCAATATTTAGTAAAGAAAATGTGGAAGAAGGTTGGAGTAATTATGATAGACTATTGGAAAGACAGCTTTTTAATCATAACTCTAATTTTTAAGGAGGTATAATGGATAATAATGCCTTTAAAACTGTAATTGTTGGCGTTCAAATGCTTTTTGTTGCATTTGGCGCATTAGTATTAGTTCCATTACTTACAGGTCTTGATCCTTCCATTGCTCTTTTTACTGCTGGAGCAGGTACTCTTTTATTTCAGTTTATTACAAAGAGAAAAGTCCCTGTGTTTTTAGCAAGTTCTTTTGCTTTTATAGCACCAATTCAATATGGAATGAAGCATTTTGGTGTGGCTAAAACTTTAGGGGGATTGACATGTGCTGGATTAATATATTTATTGTTTGCTTTTCTTGTTAAAAAAGGTGGAGTAAAAGCTATTGAAAAATATTTACCTCCGATTGTAACTGGTCCGGTTATTATGGTTATTGGTTTAAAATTAGCTCCAGTGGCTGTTAAAATGGCAAAAAGCTTTGATGGCTCTGGTAACTTTGATACTAAAGCAATGTTTTTATCTATGATTTCACTCATTACAGCCATTTTTGTTGTTATGTATGGTAAAAGAATTTTAAGCCTTATACCAATACTAACAGGAATTTTTGTAGGGTATGTATTTGCCTTAATTATGGGAGTGGTTAATTTTGATCCTGTTACTAACGCTAAATGGTTTAGTATTCCTTGGGTAGAGGCTTTAAAAAATGGCAGTTATGCTTTCCCTCAATTTGATATCTCAGCCATAATGTATATTGTTCCTGTAGCTATAGCTCCTGCTATAGAACATGTGGGAGATGTACTTGCGATTTCTTCTGTTACCGGAAAAAATTATTTAGAAGAGCCTGGTTTGCACAGAACATTAACTGGAGATGGTTTAGCCACGGCATTTGCAGCAATTTTGGGTGGTCCACCTAATACAACCTATTCTGAAGTTACTGGTGCAGTGGCACTTACGAGAGCTTTCAACCCAGTCTATATGACAATAGCATCTATTACAGCTATTATATTATCTTTTTTTGGTAAGTTGGGTGCTATACTAAAAACAATTCCTGTTCCTGTTATGGGTGGAATTTTAATATTATTGTTTGGTATGATAGCAGCTATTGGGGTTGGAACTCTTGTTAGAAACAATGTTAACATGGCAAAATCAAGGAATCTTGTTATTGCTTCTGTTGTCTTGGTGGTAGGAATTGGTGATATGGTTATATCTGTTGGTAGAATAAGTCTTGGAGGCATAGGACTTGCTGGTATAGTTGGTATTATCTTAAATGCTATATTACCGGAGGGTGAATAATGAAGTATGAAAATCTTGTAGTAATTGATCATCCGTTAATTAAACATAAATTGACATATGTTAGAGACAAAAATACACCAAAAAAAGAATTTAAAGAACTTGTGGATGAAATAGCAATGTTGATGGCTTATGAAATTACAAAAGATTTTCCGATAAAGGAAGTTGAAATTGAAACACCTATTTGTAAAACCAAATCTTGGGTTGTGTCTGGCAAGAAAGTTGTATTAGTACCGATTTTGAGAGCCGGTTTAGGGATGGTAGACGGTATTTTAAAACTAATACCGTCAGCTAGAGTAGGACATATAGGTATTTATCGTGATCCCAAAACTACAAAACCTATAACTTATTATTTTAAAATTCCTGCAGATTGCGAGGATAGAGATTTTATATTAATAGATCCTATGTTAGCAACTGGCGGTTCAGCCGTAGAAGCTGCAAAAATATTGAAAGATAATGGTGTTAGAAATATTAAATTTATGTGTTTAATTGCTGCCCCTGAAGGTGTAGAAGCGTTTTTAAGTGTGCATCCAGATATAAAAATATATACTGCTGCGTTGGATGAAAAATTAAATGAAAAAAAATATATTGTGCCAGGGTTAGGTGATGCAGGAGATAGGTTATTCGGAACAAAATAATTTAGGGCTAATTCGATGAAAAAGATTAACAATTTTTTGCGCAATACATTCATTGCTGGTATTTTTACTGTTTTACCTATCATAGTCACATATTTTTTCTTAAGTTTTGTTTTTAATAAGTTTTCAGGTTTTTTAATCCCTTATCTTAGAATTGGAGTTCGTTATTTACCAGTACAGTTTGATGTGTCAGAGTCTTGGCTACGCTTAATATCATTTATGTTGATGATGCTAATTATTTTTTTAGTAGGATTGTTTACAAAAAACTATCTAGGAAGTAAGCTTCTTAATTTACTTGATAAAACATTTAAAAATATTCCAATCGTAAAAACTGTTTATACATCTACAAAACAGATAATTGATGCCTTTCAAACATCTAAAGGAGCAAATTTTAAAAAAGTAGTTTTATTAGAATATCCTCGTAAAGGAATTTATAGTATAGGTTTTGTAACAAAAGATACCTCAAAGTTTTTTAATGATATTGTAAATGATGAATGCTATAATATATTTATTCCAACCACGCCAAATCCAACATCAGGTTTTATTCTTATAGTTCCTAAAAAAGATGTTATTGAGTTGGATATAACAATTGAGGATAGTATTAAATTTGTAATTTCTGCTGGCCTTGTTAGTCCTGATATGATAAAAAATAAAGATGAGTCCTAAGAATTATTGTTTAATTGGTCATCCTGTCAATCATTCGTTATCTCCAAAAATTCATAATTATTTAATTTATCATACAAAGCTTAATGCGGGATATATTTGTTTTGATATATCTGATAATGATTTTGGGAGTTACATTAATTTTCTTAGAAAAAATTTTGATGGTTTCAATGTCACTGTTCCATATAAAGAGAAAATCATTAATTATTTGGATGAAATAGATTTTGAAGCTGATAATATAAATGCGGTTAATTGTGTTAAAATAATAGATGGTAAACTGATAGGATTTAATACTGATATTTATGGAATTAGGAAAACATTTGAAAAATATGATGTTAATCTTGATCATAAGAATATATTGATTATAGGTAGCGGAGGAGCTGCTAAACCGCTTATTCAGTATATTAAAAACTTTAAATATTCTAAATTAGATATCGTTAACAGAACAGTTAGTAAAGCTGGAAATTTAATTAAAAAGTTTGATGTAAAAAAATCTGATGTTTTTCCTTTAGAATATTTGGGAAAAAATGTAATTTATGATATAATTATAAATACTACTTCAATTGGTTTAAAAGGAGAATGGCCCTACAAAATGAATATCAAGGCTAAAGAATTTATCTTTGATATGCAATATAAATTAGAATCTAAAACACCATTTTTGTCACTAGTTAATTTTGATAAATCTTGTGATGGCAAGATTATGTTAATTTATCAAGCTGTTAAATCTTTTGAAATATGGAATAATATTTCGTTGCAAATTGATTTGATAAATATCATAGAACAGATGAGGGGATAAATGGTATCAGCAAAAATTGGTGCACTGCTATTAAGTGAGAATTTAATTACCCAAGAGCAATTGGAAAAAGCTTTAGAAATTCAAAAGAAAGAAGGGGGACGGTTAGGTAGCATTTTAATAAAATTAGGTTATGTGGATGAGAAAAAGATTGCTGATTTTTTAAGTAAACAGTATGGGGTCCCTTTTGTTGATTTAAAAGATGTTCATATTGATAATAAAATTTTGAGTTTAATTCCTCAAGATTTAATGCATAAATTTCTTGTTATTCCTATCGATAGAGAAGGACAAACATTAAAAGTAGCAATAGCTGATCCATCAAATGTTTATGCATTAGAAGAATTAAGATTTTTGACAGGCTTTAATATAAAACCTTATGTAGCTGTGGAATCAGCGATTAGGGAGTTTTTAGAAAAACATGTAGATGCTGAATCCAATGTTTTAGCTGAATTTGAAGAAATGGATCTTGATGAATTAGAATTTGAGGATGTTGAGGAAGAAGAAAAATCCACTGAAGTTTTGAAAAAAGAGTTAGAAGAAACTCCAGTTGTTAAATTAGTTAATTATGTTTTAAATGAAGCTGTGAAGAGAGGTGCATCAGATATACATCTTGAACCTTACGAGAAAGAATTTAGAATAAGATTAAGAGTTGATGGTGTTATGCATGAACTGATTAGACCTCCAAGAAGAATAAAAGATGCAGTTATTTCTCGATTAAAAATTCTTGCTAATCTAGATATCGCAGAAAAAAGATTGCCACAAGATGGAAGAATCAAAATGAAATTGCAAGGTCGTTCTATTGATATGAGGGTATCGACTTTACCTGTTCTTTATGGTGAAAAAGTCGTTTTAAGGATACTTGATAAATCTAGTTTGCAGCTAGATTTGGAAAAGCTTGGCTTTGAAAAAATATCTTTAAAAAGGTTTATAAAAGCAATAGAAAGTCCATATGGAATGGTACTAGTTACTGGACCTACAGGAAGTGGTAAATCAACCACATTATATTCCGCATTAAATCGACTAAATAAAGAAGAAGTAAACATTATGACTGCTGAGGACCCTGTTGAGTACAATCTATTCGGTATTAACCAAGTTCAGATGAAAGAGGATATAGGATTAAATTTTGCTGCTGCATTGAGGAGCTTTTTAAGGCAAGACCCTGATATAATTATGGTTGGTGAAATTAGAGATTATGAGACAGCAGAAATTGCAATTAAAGCTGCTTTGACTGGTCATTTGGTATTATCAACTTTACATACAAATGATGCTCCGAGTACAGTGAACAGACTTTTGAATATGGGGATCGAACCTTTTTTGGTAGCATCATCTACTATACTTATATTAGCACAAAGGCTTGCTAGAAAAATATGTACTAATTGTAAAGAAGAAATAAAATTACCAAAGGAAGCGTTACTTTCAGTAGGTTTTAAAAAAGACGAGATTGGTACATTTGCCATTATGAAAGGTAAGGGTTGTGAAAACTGTAGTGGAACAGGTTATAAAGGAAGAGTTGCCCTTTATGAAGTTATGGAAGTAAGTGAAAATATTAAAGAATTAATTTTACGTGGGGCAAATGCTACTGAAATAAAGAAAATGGCTGTTGAAGAAGGGATGATAACATTACGAAGAAGTGGACTTGAAAAAGTTAAAAAAGGTATAACTACTATAGAAGAAGTTGTAAGAGTAACTTTTGCAGATTGATTAGGAGGTTAGTATGTATTCTCTACAAGATCTATTGCAAAATATGATTAAATTAAATGCTAGCGATTTACATTTAACAGTTGGTACTCAACCTGTGTATAGGATTAATGGGGAATTAAAGAAAATCGAAGGAGAGCCTTTAACTCCATCTATGACTAAGCAGATGTGTTATAGTATTTTAAATGAAGCACAAAAAAAGCGATTTGAGCAGGAATGGGAGTTAGATTTTTCTTTTGGTATAAAAGGGGTGAGTAGATTTAGAGCTAATGTTTTTCTGCAAAGGGGTGCAGTAGCCGCTGCTTTTAGAAGAATTCCTTATAAAGTCATGAGTTTTGAAGAACTTGGCTTACCTGGCATCATAAAAACACTCTGTGATAGACCAAGGGGATTAGTATTGGTTACAGGTCCTACAGGAAGTGGTAAATCAACAACACTTGCAGCAATGATTGATAAGATAAATAGTGAAAAAAACGTACACATTGTTACGATAGAAGATCCTATAGAATATTTGCATTCGCATAAAAAAGCCCTTGTAAACCAAAGGGAGGTTCACGCAGACACGAAATCGTTTGTAACTGCATTGAAATATATTCTAAGGCAAGACCCCGATGTAGTACTAATTGGTGAAATGAGAGACTTAGAGACAATAGAGGCTGCATTAACAGTTTCAGAAACTGGGCATCTAACCTTTGGAACTTTACATACAAATAGCGCTGTTCAAACCATCAATAGAATAATTGATGTGTTTCCACCTTATCAACAACCACAAATACGTGCTCAGCTATCTTTTGTGCTAGAAGGTGTTATTTGTCAGCAGCTTATACAAAGGGCAGATGGTAAGGGTAGGGTTTTAGCCTGTGAAGTTCTGATGCCAAATCCTGCTATACGAAATTTAATTAGAGAAGATAAACTGCATCAAATTTACTCTATGATGCAAACTGGGCAAGAAGAACATGGAATGATTACAATGAGTCAATCATTATATGAGTTGTATCGTAAGGGGTTGATAACTTACGAAGATGCTATAAATAGAGCTGTATATCCTGATGAAGTAAGAAACATGATTGAACAAGGTGGGTTAAAAAAGCGAGGTAGATTTTAGTGAATATTTTATATGTCGAATTGTTTTATTAGTTTTAAGGAGGCAAAATAATGGCAAAATATATTTATAAAGGAAAAGATAGTTCAGGCAAACCCATTTCAGGAGTAATAGAAGCAAAAAATAAAGCTGAAGCAATACAGTCTCTAAAATCAAGAAGAATAGAAGCTTATGAAGTAAAGATGGATTGGAAGCATATAGAGTTGTCTTTTGGTGAAAAAATTACTGATATGGATATTGTTATTATTACAAGACAGCTTGCGACAATGATTAATGCCGGTCTCCCCATTGTAAGGGCTTTAGATATTATAGCTGCTCAAGCACCAAAGAAGAAATTAAGAAGAATATTTATGGAAATTAAAGAAGATATTGAACAAGGATTATCATTTAGTAAAGCTTTAGAAAAACATAGGAAGATTTTTGGAGACTTATATATCAATATGATTGCAGCAGGAGAAGCTGGTGGATTATTAGATGATATTTTGGAAAGATTATCTCAATATATGGAAAAGGCCATTTCATTAAAAAGAAAAGTAAAGTCCGCTATGATGTACCCTTCTATTGTTTTAGTTGTTGCAGTTTTAGTTGTGTGGGGATTAATGGTGTTTATTATACCTAAATTCAAGGAAATGTATGAGGGATTTGGAGGAACATTGCCTGCTTTAACTCAGTTTACTATTGCTCTGAGTAATTTTCTATCTAGCTGGTATGGTGGTGGTTTAATTTTTGGTGGGATGATTGCCTCTGTTATAATTATCAGATTGATCTATAAAAAATCAGAGAAAGGTAGATATTTTTTAGATAATTTAATGTTAAAAATCCCTAAAATAGGTGATTTAATTAAAAAGGTATCTATTTCAAAATTTGCTAGAACATTTGGTACTTTGCTAAGTAGTGGTGTTGCAATTCTTGAGGCTTTAGATATTGTAGCAAAAACGAGTGGCAATAAAGTTATAGAAAAACATTTAAGGAAGAGCAGAGGGGATATAGAAGGGGGTAAGACTGTTGCACAACCACTTGAAAAAGCAGGAATTTTTCCACCTATGGTTACTCAAATGATTGCTGTTGGAGAAGAAACAGGGGCACTTGATAAAATGCTTACGAAAATTGCTGATTTTTATGATGATGAAGTTGATAGAGCTGTGGAAGGATTAACTAAAATGATAGAGCCGATGTTAATGATTTTTGTAGGTGGTGCAGTTGGATTCGTTATCATTGCTATGTATCTGCCGATTTTCAAACTTGGCTCTGTAGTTGGATGAAATTTCAAAAAAAATTAATTACTTTAGGTCTATTGAAAAGTAAAAATTTTTTTGATTTAAAAGTTGTTAATAATGTAATATTATTAGTGAGATTGATTTTTTTTTATTTGGTTTTTTTATTTTTATTTCTTAGTAATAATAAAATTAGCATTATAAATGAACTGATTTTTTTAGCTTTGGTTATCGGTTTTTTTTCTACGATTGTATTTATTGCAAATACTTTTATTAATGAGACGTTTATTTTTTATATTCAGTCATTTTTTGATTCTACAATAATAACCTATTTAATGTATAAAACCAATTTTTTAGATAGTCCTTATATCATTTTTTTTGCATTTGTTATTGGTTATTTATCTTTTGTGAGAGGCTTCAAAGGGGGAATTTTTGGTTTATTACAATTTTTATTTGCAACTTTAATATTATTTTTACTTTTTAAAAAAAGTGAGAATATAGATATCACTTATCTTACAAATCAATCCCAATATTTATTAGCTTTTATCCTAATATATATATTATCATCATATCTAAATTATAATTATCGAAAAAGAGTTCAAGAACTAAAAAGCTTACAAAATATTCAACAATTGATTGTGAAGAATATTGGTATTGGTATAATGCTTATAGATAAAGCTGGAAATATACTTTCATGTAACGATGCAGGTAAAAAAATTTTAAATATAAAAATTAATAATTTGATAGGTGAATCTTTAAAAAATATAGGATTAATATTAGAAGGTGACGAAAATATTATAAAGTATAATGACAAATTCATAGGTTATAAGTTACAAGATTTTGTAGATGAATCAAACAAAAAAGTTGGTAAACTTTTGATCTTTCAGGATGTAACAGAAAAAGAATTATTGAAAATCGAATTGCAAAAAAAACAAAAGTTAGCAAATTTAGGTCAATTTGCTACAATAATTGCTCATGAAATTAAAAATCCCTTAGGTGCAATAAAAGGGAGTATTCAGATATTAAAAAAGCAGTTTAAAGCTGATAAATTGATAAATATAATTGAAAGAGAAATTAATAGGCTTGATATGATACTTAATAATTTACTTTATGTAAGTAAACCTGCTAAAAAAAGTAAAGAATTAATTAAAATTTGTGAGTTTTTCAATGAGTTTTTGGATTATTTCAAAATATATGATTTATATGAAGACTTGAAGATTAAGTTAAATGTTATAGATGATTTTGAGATTTTAATTTCTGATATAGAGCTAAGACAAATAATATGGAATCTTGTTATTAATAGTTATGAAGCAAAAAATGATGTTCAAATAACAATAATCACTTATGTAAAAAATGATAAAAAAATAATTTCTTACAATGATAATGGACCTGGGATATCTAGCGAAATTATAGAAGATGTGATGAAACCTTTTTATTCTACTAAAAATAAAGGTAGTGGATTAGGCTTATATATTATTAAATTAATTTGTGATAATAATGGAATTTCTTATAAAATATATTCCAACAAAGAAGCCAATGGATTTAAAATGGACTTTATTTTTAAGTAAATGTTAT